>JBOGIN010001027.1:0-4067 GCA_050742275.1 Vicinamibacteraceae bacterium | reverse complement strand
AGGTAGTCCATCGCCTGATCCTGACGCTCGTCCCCGGCAAGCGCGGCCGTCAGACGTTCGGCTCCCGCTCCGCGGCTTGCCGCCGCCGCGAATGCGACCGCCACACGCACGCCTTCGTCTTGCTCGCCCTCGAGCTCCGTCGCGGCGGCAGTCGCCGCCGCCCGATTCCCACTGCGCGCGAGGCCTTCGACGGCATAGCGGCGGATGAGAGGACTGCTGTCTCCGAGCTTCTTGCGAAAGAGATCCTGGCTCGACGCGTGCGCGATGCGCGCGAGGCCATCGAGCGCCGCCTCCGCAAGCGGACCGCGCTCGTAGTACGTGAACAGATCCGTCAGCGCTTGCAGCGCGCGCCATTCGCGCACCTCGCCCACCGCACGCATGGCAGCGCTCCGCACGCGCTCGTCACGGTCGTTCATGGCCTCGATGAGAGCCTCCCCCGCCTGCTGAACGCGCAAGCGGCCCGCCACGCGAGCGGCGGCACGGCGAATGTCCGCCCCTGGATCCTTCAGCAGGCGAATCAGCGCCTGCGCGGTTCGACCGTCCACCGATGGATGCGCCATCACGCCCAACGCGTAGACGGCCTGCACGCGTGTGCGCGCGCTCTCATCCGCCATGGCGGACGCGAGGTTTGCCGGCAGCGCGGGCGGCACGAGGTGGGGGATCACGTGATACGGGCCGAGGTCGAACGCCGCCTCCGCGAGATTCGTGTTCCGGATCTCGACAATCCCGATGTAGCGGCGTGTCCGAAGCGGCTCCGCAACGAAGAACCGCACGAGCGTGTTGACGGCTTCGATCTGGATGTCGTCGAGCGGGTCACGCAGGAGCGCCGAAATGGGGCCGATAGCCTCGGGGTAGCCGCTCTCTCCTAGCGCGCGAAGCGCACCTCGCCGGACCGCCGGATCCGCGCTCTCCAACTGCGCCACGACCGAGTCGAACGTCGGCGCCTGCGGCCCCCGAGCAAGCGTCCCCGCCGCAGCGAGCGCAACGTCGATCGCGATCAAGACCACTCTGCTCTTGTGATTCATCTCCATCGCCGTCCGGATGCCTCGGCAAAATGTCCCTACCTCGCCCCTCCCGCCACCGGCAGGCCGCTCCGCGCCTGCTGGAGCACGCGGGCGAGCCATCTCCCCGTATGGGAGCGCGGGTGAGCCGCGACCTGCTCCGGGGTGCCGGCGCACACCACTTCACCGCCGCCGTGGCCACCCTCCGGCCCCAGATCCACGATCCAGTCCGCCGTCTTGATCACGTCGAGGTTGTGCTCGATGACGAGCAATGAGTGCCCCGCGCCCAGCAGCCGGCGGAACGCCGCCAGCAGCTTGGCGATGTCATCGAAGTGTAAGCCGGTGGTCGGCTCGTCGAGCACGTAGAGCACCCGCTCGCCTGCGCTCGACGCCAGGTGCGCCGCGATCTTGATGCGCTGCGCCTCTCCACCGGAGAGCGTCGTGGCGGGCTGTCCCAGCTTCAGATAGCCGAGCCCGATCTCGTCCAGCAGTTGCAGCCGCCGCAACACCTTCGGTGAGTTGCTGAAGAACGAGATCGCTTCACGCACCGTGAGATCGAGCACCTGATTGATGTTCCTGCCCTTGTAGGTGACCTCGAGGACCTGCGGTCTGAACCGCTTGCCGTCGCACACCTCACACGGAACGAACACGTCGGCCAGGAACTGCATCTCCACACGTACCTGGCCCTCCCCCTCGCACGCGTCGCAGCGTCCGCCGGGCACGTTGAAGGAAAAGCTGCTCGAGCTCAGTCCCCGCGCGCGGGCATCCTTGGTGGAAGCAAACAGCTCGCGAATCGGGTCGAAGGCCTTCAGATACGTCACCGGGTTCGAGCGCGGCGTTCGCCCAATCGGCGTCTGATCGACCAGCACGACATCGGTGACGAACTCCGCCCCTTCGATCCGCTCGAGCGCGCCGACAGGACGATCATAGTCACCCTTGAGCCGCTTCAAGCCTGCATAGAGCAGGTCGTGGACGAGCGTCGACTTGCCCGAGCCGCTCACACCGGTGACGCAGCTGAGCACGCCGAGCGGGATGTCGACGTCGATGTGCTTCAGGTTGTGCTCGTGCGCACCGAGCACGCGAAGACGCTGGCCCGTGGGCCGTCTGCGCGATGAAGGCACCGGAATCGCGAGCTCATCGCGCAGATACTTGCCGGTCAGCGAGCGTGGCTCCGCGAGCAGTCCCTCGATCGGGCCGGCGTAGACGATCCGTCCGCCTTGTTCGCCGGCGCCGAGCCCCAGGTCGATGATCTCGTCCGCCACGAGAATCATATCCGCGTCGTGCTCGACGACCAGCACCGTGTTGCCTTGATCGCGGAGCTGCCGCAAGATGGCGATCAGCCGCTCGTTGTCCCGGGGGTGCAAGCCGATGGACGGCTCGTCGAGGACGTACAGCGTGCCGACGAGCGACGCGCCGAGCGCCGTCGCGAGACTAATACGCTGCGCTTCGCCTCCCGACAGCGTGGAGGAGAGCCGGTCGAGCGTCAGGTAGTCGAGCCCCACGTTGACGAGAAAGCCAAGCCGCCGCGTGATCTCCGCGAGCACCTTCTCGGCGATGGCGGCGTCACGCGGGGCCAGCTGGAGCTCTTCGAAGAACTGCTGCGCCTCGCGAATCGTCTGGGCACAGACCTGGTCGATGGTCCTGCCTCCCACCTGCACGTCGCGTGCGTCCCGCCGCAGCCGCGTGCCGCCGCAGTCCGGACACTCCAGGTAACCGCGGTAGCGGCTCAAGAACACGCGGATGTGGACCTTGTACTTCTTGCGCTCGAGCCACCGGAAGAACCCGTGGATGCCCTCGAACTCGTCGTCGTCGCCGTCCAACACGAAGCGCCGCTCTTCCGCCGACAGGTCCTTCCACGGCACGTTCAGCCGCACGCCGCGCGCCTTGGCCGCGCGCTTCAACTGCGTCTGATAGTTTCGATAATTCGGGCGGCTCCAGGGCTCGACCGCTCCTTCCGCCAGCGCCTTCGTCTGGTCCGGCACGACGAGCCCGAGATCGAGCTCCATCACGTTGCCGAACCCATGACAGGTGGGGCACGCGCCGAACGGATTGTTGAACGAGAACAGCCGGGGCTGGGGCGCCTCGTACGTGATGCCGCACGGACGGCATTCGAAGCGCTCGCTGAAGACATGCCGCACGGGAGCCCGAGCATCGTCAGACGAGGGCAGTTGGAGTGCGAATGCCGCACCGCCGCCTTCGAGATACGCGACCTCGAGCGAGTCCGTCAGGCGGCTCAGCACATCTCCGTCGATCTTGACCCGATCGACAATGACCTCGAGCTCGGAGCGGCCGGCGAGCGAGTCGTGCGGGAGGTCGGCGAGGTTGACTACCTCGCCGTCCAACAGCAATCGCGTGAAGCCCTTGCGCCGCAGCACATCGAGCGCAGCGGTGAGCGAGCCGACGCTCGTTTCCGCGTCGTTTCCGTCCAGGCCGAGGGACTCGCCCGACCCGGCGTCGAGGGCGTCGTTCCCCTCGCCATTGTCGTCGGCGTCGTTCGTGTCCGACTCGGCAATCGCCTGCGCATCGACGGTGACGAGCGGGAAGCCGAAGCCGAGCAGCAACCGTGTTCCTTCCGGCAGCGCGGTCAGTCGCGCGGCGATGGCCTCTGGTGTCTCGCGCGTGACTTCGCGGCCACACTGGCGGCAGATCGTGCGGCCGACGCGCGCGAACAGCAGACGAAGGTAATCGTGGATCTCGGTCGTCGTGCCGACCGTCGAGCGTGGGTTACGGACGGCATTCTTCTGGCGGATGGCGATGGCGGGCGGAATGTTCTCGACGGCATCGACGTCCGGCCGCTCCATCCGCTCGAGGAACTGGCGGGCGTAGGCCGAGAGCGACTCCACATAGCGCCTCTGCCCTTCGGCGTAGAGCGTGTCGAAGGCCAGTGACGACTTGCCGGAGCCGCTGACGCCAGTCACGACGACGAGCTTGCGCGCCGGTATCGCGACGTCGACGTTCTTTAGATTATGGGTGCGTGCGCCGCGGACGATGACGTCACGAATGGGGAGCCGACTCGACATCATGAAGGCGTTCCACGGACGGCACTCTCGACCGGTGCCCGAAACG
>JBOGIN010001026.1:0-3980 GCA_050742275.1 Vicinamibacteraceae bacterium | reverse complement strand
GTCGCGGGTCGTGTTCCCGGAGCGGGAGATGGCCGTTCGCCTGGCCCACAGTCTTGCCGTGCCGAACGTGCTCGACTATGTGGAGCTCTCGCGCGACTTCAGCATCATCGAGCTGCCAACGCCGCAGGGGTTCGTGGGGAAGACGCTGCGCGAGGTCGGCCTGCGGGCAACGTATGGCGTGAACTTGATCGCGGTCAAACGGCGCCCGGAAGCTGCTGGCGATATGGTCACCGACATCGCGCCGAGCCCCGATGCTCCGCTGCATGCAGGCGACACGCTGGTGCTCCTCGGCCGGCACGACCGCCTCCTGGCCCTTCATGAGGAGGTGACGTGAAGGTGCGTAAGAGAGTCCACCGGACGCGTGGAGCGCGCCAAAACTGGCACTGGCTGCTTGCGCTGGTGGCCGTCACGGCTGCCAGCGGCAAGGCCGTGGCGCAGACGCCGCCGCCCGTGCGCGAGGAGGTGATCGTCACGGCGACAGCAGCGCCCGTGCCCTTTGATGCGGTTGCGCGCCCGGTCGCCGTCGTCACGCGCGAGCAAATCGCCGACTTGCCTGTCCGATCCGTGCCGGAGCTGCTGCGCTTCGCGTTGGGCGTCGATGTGCGGGCACGCGGTCCGTTTGGATCGCAAACCGACTACGGCCTCCGCGGGGCCGGGTTCGGGCAGACGCTCGTCTTGGTCGACGGCGTCCGGCTGAACGACGCGCAATCCGGACATCACAATGGGGATCTCCCCGTGCCGCTCGAGGATGTCGAGCGCGTGGAGGTGATGCTCGGCGCCGGGTCATCATTGCACGGCGCCGATGCGTTTGGCGGCACCGTGAACATCATCACGCGCTCCGATGCGAGCCGATGGGAAGCGCGCGTGGCGACGGGGCAGCATGGGCTCGTCCAGGCCGGCGGCTCTGGCGCGCTGCGGCAAGGCGCCCGCACGTTTCGTTTGTCGGGCGCGATCGAACGGTCGGACGGCTTCATGTTCGCTCGTGATTTCCGCCACGCCGTGGCGCGCATGTCCGCGCAGATCAGCCGCGGGACGAAGATCGCCGTCGCGCACCTGGACAAGGAATTTGGAGCCAATGGCTTCTATGGTCCCGCGCCTTCTCGTGAGTGGACGAGTCAGACACTTGTCTCGTCGACGCACGAAGCACGGCTCGGCAGGCGGTGGGAGAGCGTGGCCCAGCTCTTCTACCGCACGCACGGCGATCGGTTCCTGTACGATGTGCGCCAGCCCGGACAGTTCGAGAACCGACATCGTACGCATGCGGCCGGTGCATCGCTCGAGGCGCACTACCGGTGGGCGCCCGGGCGCCGGCTCAGTCTGGGGACGGAAGTCGCTGGCGACTGGCTCGACTCGAGCAATCTTGGGGCTCACCGCATCGGTCGCGGCAGCGTCTTCGCCGAGCTGCAGCAGCCGCTCGGCCGCGTGCTCTTCTACCCGGCGCTGCGCGTGGACGCCTACAGCCGGTATGGCACGGCCTGGAGCCCATCGCTCGGCGTCACGGCGATGGCAACGCAGAAGCTGAAGTGGCGGACATCGGTTGGCCGCGCGTTTCGCGCCCCGACGTTCACCGAGCTGTACTACACCGATCCGAATCATCTGGCATCGAGCGACCTCCAGGCGGAGACGGCATGGTCGGCGGATGTTGGTCTCGACTACCTTGTGACGGAGCGCTGGAGCGCGAGCGGCACGGTCTTCCTGCGGCGCGAGGAGAACGTCATCGACTGGATCCGGGCGTCGCCAGACGAGCGCTGGCGGACGTCGAACATCCGACGTCTGAATAGCGGCGGCGTCGAGGTTGGCATATCGGGGCGTCACAGCAGAGGGGGCTGGCTGGGCGTTCAGTACAGTTGGCTTCGCACGCGGGCCCGAGATCTCTCGCTGCTGTCCAAATATGCGCTGGACTATGCCCCACACACCGTCGCGTTATGGGGCAGCGCGGACGTCGGCGCCGGGATCATCGTTGGGCCGCGTATCGAGTACAAGCGCCGCACCGACGGGCAGCGCTACTGGGTCGTCGATGCCCGCGTGAGCCGCCGCTTCGGGCGCGTTGGCCTGTTCATCGAAGCCAGCAACCTGCTCGATGCCGACTACCGCGAGGTGGCGGGCGTCGACATGCCTGGACGCTGGCTGCGCGCCGGGCTCGAGCTGCGGTGATCCAACATCGACTCCCCCAGTCTTCATCAGCGTTTCCGTCTTGATTCGTCGAACGGGTGAATCGTCACGAACCAGAGATGCGCAAGTGCGGCCTTCAGCACCGGCTCCGCCGTCGTGTCGCCGTTGAACGATTCGAGGAACTGCCGCGGCGCCCCCCGACGCGAATGCTTGGCGCGACGCGATGCGACTAATGGGAAATTTATAAAGCCCGCCCTACGGCCCGAGCCTTCGGCCAGAACGTGAGCTCTGGGATTAGGGCCGCCATAATCGGCGGGGCTGAAGCCTCGCCCTATCGCTCGTGCCATTGACCATGCAAGCGAGTCCTGGGCTCAGGACTTCGCTTTCTTCGAAGGTTTCGACTTGCCGGAGCTGTTGAAGGCGACCGCCTGGCGAACGAGCGCCTTGAAGGCCGACTCGTCAACTTCTTCTCCCTCGTGGATGTCGATGGCGCGGCGTACGTTTCCGTCGAGACTCGAGTTGAAGAGACGGGTCGGATCCTTCAGAGACGCGCCCCTGGGGAAGGTCAGCTTCACGACGTTCCTGTACGATTCGCCGGTGCAGATGATCCCGTCGTGCGACCAGACCGGGGTGCCCGGTTTGGTCGGTTTGACCCACTTCCACTCCTCGACGACGTCCGGGTCCGCTTCCTTGATGAGCTTGCGCATTCTGCTGAGGGTTTCCCCGCGCCAGTCCCCGAGCCCGGCGATTCTTTGCGAGATGAGGTCCGATGCCGGCTGGTTTTGGCTCGCGCCCGGCTTTTTCATGTTCTCATCCTAGATGGCGCGCAGTTGATCCGGCTGAAGCGGCAGGCGGCCGCTGGGACCGGGCGCCCGACTCACTGTATCAAGTTTCCCGCGTCGCGACGCCGCCGAACCCGCGCCCGCCGGCGGTCATCCGTCCACACGAGCAACGGCGTCGCGACAGGCGTTGACCCATTCGCGTCCGATCTTCTAAGCTTTTTTGCGTTGCCAACAAAAGTCGGCCGACGGATTCCCAGATGATCTCCAGACGACGATTCCTCCACGCCTCGCGGAGTTCGACGAGGCGATCGACACGCGCGGGCGGTGGGACGTCGAGAGCCCGCTGGGGGAGTGGACGCGCGTCGAATGCATCTGCGACGGCGGTCGGATCACCAACATCGTGAACGGCGTCACCGTCAACGAATGCTACGACGTGTTCCCCTCCGCCGGCAGGATCCTTCTGGAATCGGAAGGCTTCGAGATCCTCTTCCGCCGGTTCGAGCTGCGGCCGCTCCGGCGGCGGTCGTGAATGGATGGCGGCCGGCCACGACGCGCCCGTCGTGCCTTGACTTTGGCGGGGCCGATGTATCACATTAGACGCCTCTTTATATTGCGGTGCACAAGAAAGCTCCAACCCACTCGCTCGGCCGGCGTACTGACATCGAAAGGATCGCGGACTATGAAGGGCTCCAACTCGACTCGATTCCCGTCGCTCTCCCGTCGTGACTTCCTCCGATCGTCGAGCGCCGCCGTGCTGACCGGCGCGCTCGCCGGCGCGCATCCGCCCCCGGTACGGGCGCAGGGCAGGAGCGACCTGCTGCGCGTCGGCCTCATCGGATGCGGCGGCCGCGGCACCGGCGCCGCGATGCAGGCGCTCGAGGCCGATCCGAACGTGAAGCTCACCGCCATGGGCGACGCCTTCGAGGATCGCCTGGAGCAGAGCCTGCGCCTCCTGCAGCGCAAGAGCGGCGGCGACAAGATCGATGTGCCGCAGGAGCGGCGGTTCGTCGGGTTCGATGCCTACCAGCGCGTCATCGACAGCGGCGTGGACGTCGTGCTGCTGGCCGAGCCGCCTCACTTCCGTCC
>JBOGIN010001025.1:0-2926 GCA_050742275.1 Vicinamibacteraceae bacterium | reverse complement strand
GCCCTTCCACGAGGAGGCGTTCAACACGTTTGCCGCGCGTCATGGACTGCCCGAGCTGACGCTCGAGACCCGCAAGTGGATGGACGGAAAGCGCAATCGCGATATCTTTCCACGGCTCTTCTCGCGGCAGGACATGACGCTGGAAGAAGCGGAAGCGCTCTCGGAGCAGAAGGAATCGCTCTATCGCCAGTTGTCGAGGGGCCGTTTGTCATCGTTGGCCGGGCTCGATCGTCTGCTCGACCTCCTCGACGCGCGTGGGGTGCGGGTTGCGCTTGCCACGTCGGCGCCCAAGGCGAACGTCGAGCACACCCTGGCCGAGCTCGGTCTCGACCACCGACTGACGGTGGTCGCCCGAAGCGACGAGCTGCCGCGGGGAAAACCCTTTCCCGACGTGTTCCAGGAAGCGGCGCGCCGGATTCAGGTTCCTCCCGAGCGGTGCCTTGCCTTCGAGGATGCGCCAGCCGGCATCATTGCCGCACGCGATGCCGGCATGACGACGGTCGGTGTCAGCACGAGCTATCCGCGAGAGATCCTGGCGCAGACGGATCCGCCGCCGCACGTTGTCGTTGCCGACTACGACGAGTTCCTGCGCGAGCGAGGGGCATGGCTCGCCACGCTGCCGCGCACGACTCCGAAGGACGTGCCACTGGCTCGCAAGCATTCCGGAACGGAAGCGTCACTATCCGAGTGACACCCGGGAGGGTCACGTGAGATTACTGCCCATTCTCATGTTGATGGCGGCCTGTGCGGTCGGGGCAGAGCCTGACGCAGCCAGGATGGATGCAGTGGTCGCCAGCCGCGTGGAGGCGGGGCAGTTCTCGGGCAGCGTCTTGGTCCAACGCGGGGAGGAGACGATCTTTGCCAAGAGTGTCGGTTGGGCCGACGCGGAGCACGACGTTCCCAATCGCGCCGAGACGAAGTTCCGAATCGGCTCGATCACGAAGCAATTTACAGCAGCGGCGGTCTTGTTGTTGGAAGAAGAAGGACAGCTGCGCGTCCAGGATCCGGTCAGCGCGCACATGCCGGCCGCGCCGGCCGCATGGAAAGGCGTCAGGATTCATCACCTGCTCAGCCACACCTCCGGTATCCCCAGCTTCACAGCATTTCCCGAGTATCGCGAGCTGAAGCTGACGGAAGTGACTCCGGCAGATCTCGTGAAGACGTTTCGCGACAAGCCGCTCGAGTTCGAACCGGGTAGCAGGTTTCAGTACAGCAATTCCGGATATCTGTTACTCGGCTATCTCGTGGAGAAGGTATCTGGCGAGAGCTACGAGGAGCTGTTGCGCAGCCGCATCTTCGCGCCGCTCGAAATGAAGAGCAGCGGTTACGATCATAACACCGCCATTGTGAAGCACCGGGCGTCCGGCTACTCGCGCGGTCCGGACGGGAATCATCGGAACGCCGACTACATCAACATGTCGGTGCCGCACGCGGCGGGAGGGCTGTATTCCACGACGAATGATCTCTGCCGCTGGATGCGTGGCTTGTTCGGCAGGAAGGTTCTGTCAGAGGCCTCGTTGAAGAAGATGATCACGCCCAACCTCGACAACTACGGGTACGGTCTCATCGCGGGCAAATCGGCCGCGCACAGGTTCGTCGCGCACGGCGGCGGCATCGAGGGCTTCAACACCACCCTGCGATACTTCCCGGAGGAACAGGTGTGCGTGACCGTGCTCTCCAACCTGAACACCAATGCCACCGATGCCATGTCCGACGAGCTCACGAAGCTCGCGTTTGGTGAGCACGTCACGCTGCAGTCCGAGCGCAAGGAGATCCCGCTGGCGAGAGACGTGCTCGCGAGATATGCCGGCGTCTACCAGTCCGACGGTGGACCGACGATGGCGATCGCGTTGGAGAGCGCCGGGCTGACGGCCCGGCTTGGCAACCAGCCCAAGATTCGGATCTATCCAGAGTCGAAGACCACGTTCTTTCCCAAAGAAGTGGCAGCGCAGCTCGTCTTTTCCGTAGATGGCGTCGGGAAGGCGACCGGATTCGTGCTGCGCCAGGCCGGTCGAGAGCGCCGGTTCACGCGCGAGCCGGGGAAATGATGTCGTTTCCGTCGACGTAGAGCCGCCGCGTCTCGTTTCCCGCAACAGCTCGCCCTGTGTACTGTCGAACTCGCCCGGTGCTGCTCGGGCATGCTCACCCCCGGGCGACGAGATCCCTATTGCTATCCAATAGTGATTGCTCTAGACTCATATTGTTACGCCATAGGACAAGCCATGGGTGAAAAGACCGATGTGTGGCAGGGCACGCTCGCGCTGATGGTGCTCAAGACGCTCGAGACCCTCGGGCCGCTTCACGGATACGGCATTGCCCGCCGCATCGAGCAGACCAGCGGGGACCTGCTCTCGATCAACTATGGCACGCTCTATCCAGCGCTCCTCAAGCTGGAGCAGGAGGGTTACATCACATCCGAGTGGGGCGTGTCGGAGAACAATCGCAAGGCGAAGTACTACCGCCTGACGCGTGCGGGGCGAAAGCAGGTCGAGAAGGAGACACGGGCGTGGGACCAGACCACTACGATCCTCGCAAGGTTCCTGGCTCCGGGCACGGAACGCTCCTGAGACGCGCGCGCGCGCTGACGTCGCGGGCGCGGAGTCTGTTCGCCTCGCGGCGGCTCGATGCGGACCTGGGGACGAGCTCGAGAGCCATCTCCAACTGCACGTTGACGACAACGTCCGCGCGGGGATGACGCCGGAGGAGGCACGGCGCCAGGCCATCCTAACGCTCGGTGGCATCGAGCAGATCAAGGAACGGTATCGCGATCGCCGTGGCTTCCGCCCGATCGATGGGATCGCGCAAGACCTGCGATACGCCGCCCGGCTGTTGCGGAAGAACGTCGGCCTCACGACCGTCGCGATCGTGTCCCTTGCCCTTGGCATCGGCGCCAATGCAGCGATCTTTTCCCTGTTCAATCACATGC
>JBOGIN010001024.1:0-10462 GCA_050742275.1 Vicinamibacteraceae bacterium | reverse complement strand
GATTACGACGACCCGCGGTTAGAGGGGCTGCAGGGGGTGGAGTTCTAGCGGACCGCGGCCAGGGCCGCGCTCCCCGACGCTCACTTGCGAGCCCCGAAACTTGACTCAAAGGCTCAAGTGTCGGGTTCTCAAGAGTTCTAGTGGACTGTAACCGCTGAATCAGTAACTGGATCGCACCATAGGTCGCCCCTTGACATACGTAGCGCGCGGCCTTCAGGCGGCGCGCCGAGGGGCCTGGAAGAGCGTGTGAATAAAATTCGTGGGGTCCGCCTTTAGCAGCCCCCAGAATTCACTTGTGTTGACAATCGTGGGGTGTCCGCCTTTAGGCGGACCTACATGACCGATAGGGCCCGAGCTCGCGCCGTCATGGGCCGCCTAAAGGCCGGCCCCAACTTGAATTCTTCACAGGCTCTGAAGGCCCCTCGCTACACCTCTTGGAAAAGGTGCCCGGTTCATTTTTCCTTGTGGGACGCGAGCGCCTCGAGTGCTCGCGCTGCCTCCGGGTAGCGGCCCTCGTCGTAGTGTTGGACGAACGCCTCGATCCGCCTCGTCATCGTCCAGAAGCGCAGGCTGTCGCCCATCGAGTAGCCGGCCTCCGGCGAGCCTGGCGCCATGCTCCGCTTTTTCTGGCTATCTGGCTCCCGCGACGGATACGGACCGGCCGCCGCCCGCGCGTACAGCGCATCGCGTACGGCGAGATAATGCAGCTCACGGGCGATGTCGAGACAGTAGCGGACGCGCTCCGGGTGCGAGGCGTGCCCGGCCTCGGCCTCGTAGGCGGCGGCAGCGGGTGAGCGCGCCACGTTCTTCAACGCGGCGATGACCTGGCGGTTCTCCTCGATGGCCTGCGGGAGCACGCGCTCGTGGTACTCGCGCGTCAAGGCCTCCCGATCGAGCGGCACGCGCCGTGCCCGCGGCGTGAACCGCGCGACACGCACGGGCGCGGGACGGCCTGGCAGGAACACCTGCACGGTGTCTAGATAGCCGTCGCGATCAGTATCGAGCCAGCGGAATTCGAGATCCTTGCGCGGCTCCGCGAGATGGCCGACCTCGAGCCATCCTTCGGTCGCGCCGACGAGGTGATAGCGTTTGTCGGCAGCCGAGTAGTAGATCTCTCGCGTCGACGAGGGCGTCGGAGAATATTCGCGGCGCATGTTCCAGCGCGTCGTCGGTCCGCCGGTGTTGGAGAGATAGACGCGCTCGTAGATCCAGAACTGGCCCTCCCAACGGCGCACCGAGCGCGACTCGTCCCATGTGAATCCCGTTTCCTGCGCAGGATAGCGCATGCCGACATCGATCCCCCGCTTCCATGCGATGCGCCGCACCATCTGTGGTGGACGGCGGCGTGGATTCGTGTAGGTCATGTCGGGATAGTCGTACGGCGCGCGTCCTACCATGGTGAATCCAAATGTATAGTGCGGTGCGTCGACTCCCTCCGGCCGCGGCTCGACGTCGAGATTGAAGCTAAAGCGCACGTTCACGTTGCCGAGCTCGCGCAGTGGCGTGGCCTGCCGTGCCCACATGTAGTCATAGTTATTCGCGTAGTCGGTATCGGGTCCCGTCAGGCTGGCGAGCGGCGCCGCGCTGACGCGCAGCACGGTGTCGCCGTGTCCGTCGCCATCGTCGTCCCAGAACGCAAATGGACATTCCGACAGCGGGAGCCACTCCTTCGTCACCGGATCGTACTTGTTCAGAAAGATCTGTAGGTTGCCGCGAAACTTGTTGATCCCGTCCCCGCCGGCGTACGACCAGTCCTTCAGCTCGAAGATCTGTGTACCGTCGTCGTCGTAGTTCTCGCCGAACCAGGCGTACCGCAGGTGCCCGTCGCGGTAGTGCCGCAGCTCCATCTCGTCTGCCCGCCCATCGTCGTCGTTGTCGATATAGTCGATGAGCCGGTCCACGAGGCCGGTGCCCTTGAAGCTCACGAGATAGGCTGTGTTTGCCGTGTTCCAGATCTCCGCGGCGCGGCCCGAGTCGTCGATCGCCTGGACGATGTGGCCGTTCTCACGGGTGACGATCGTCTCCGGCCGGCCGTTGCCGTCGAGATCCAGCGTGAAGCGCTCGCCTTCGGCTAGGGCCTGCGCTTTCGGCCACCACGGCTTTGTCAGGAAGGTGAGGCGACCAGCCTCCGTCATCGCGGTCTCGCGCATGTACCAGGGCAGCGACGGCGAGGGCGGCGGCGCCACGTCGCGCGCAGGCGCAGCAGCCGAGGAGGTTGCGATCTGCCCATTCGTGAGCGGCAGTGTCGCCAGGAGCAGTGTCGCAAGCAGCCGTGCAGCCATGGCGCGGGTCATCGGACCGTCCCCGGGAGGTCTGACCGACCGTGGGGTCGGCAGGCGTCACCATGGCATGCGCCGCCTCGCTATGTCAAATCATGTTTGACACAGGCAATGCCGCGCGGGGCGCCGTTGGGGCAATCGTATCCGCGCCGCTGCTCTGCGCTTCGGGGCCTGGCCGCGGGGGAGCGGGCCACATATCACGACGAGGACGACACCATCGAGCAGCTCGTGCGTGCATTCCAGAGGAAGGTTCCGCCTCATGAGCCTGGGAAGCCGTCGGTGCGGTGATTCGGACGTGCCGCGGCTCAGCCGACTGACAGCGATCTTGAACGTCTCAGACATTCACCAAAGCTCCGCTTGATTCGAGAAGTGTGGGTTCTTGCCATTGGCCGCCTGGAACCGCCTCAGCCCCGTGTTCACCACACCGACTACGGTTCGTTCCGGATTGCCACGAGCGGAGACAGCAGCGCCGCCCGCCTTGCTGGAAGGAAGGATGCCGTCAACGCCACGACCACAACAATAGTAGCGGAGTACAAGTACGGAGCCGGTCCGATGTCACCAATCTCGAACACTCGGCCAAGGTAGGACGTCGCGATGACGGCTGTGATGCCGCCCGCTGTCACGCCATACGCCACCATCTTCAACCCGCTGGCGACGATCACGGAGAACACGCCGCCACTGGTCGCGCCCATCGCCATCCGCACACCGATCTCTGCTGTTCTCTGCCGAACGGAATAGGCCACCGCACCATATACCCCTAACATCGCCATCAACAGCGCCGCGCCGGTAAAGAACGCCGTCAGGAAGGAGGCTACCCGCTCGAGCACGATTGTTTGCTGGATGACGTCGTGCATCGTGGCGACGTCGTGTATCGGCTGCTCCGCATCGACGCCCTGGACCATGCGGCGGATATCCGGAACCAGCGACGCGGCCGGCCTCGCTGACCGCACTACGAAGTACATCGTTTCTATCCTGGCGTAGACGGCCGGTATATAGATTTCCGGGACAGTCGGGTTGCCGAGGCCGACGTTCTTGACATCACCCACCACACCGACCACTCGGAAGCGGCTGTCCGCCGATCGGAAGCGGCTGTCCGCCGAATCGTCGAATGCCCCATACGTGCCGATGGGATTCTGGGCTCCCCAGTAACGTCGCGCGGCGCTCTCATTGATGACGACCGCTATCGACGCTGGATTTTGGACCGCGTCGCCGTCGGTGAGGAAGCGGCCGCCCAGAAGCGGAATCCCCAGAGCAGGACCGTACTGCGGGCTGACGACCATGAGGCTCGTCCTCTGCGATGCCCTCCGATCTACCAGACCGCCATCAGGGTAAACGGCACGCTGCCAACAGCAGCCTTTGAACGGCAATTGGTTCGCGAACGCGACGTGGTCCACGCCTGGAACGGTCTCTATCGCCTGGACCAGTCGCTGTTGCCGGGGAATGCGGGCCGCGGGATCGGCGGCAAGATCTGGGGTCAGGCTGAGGACAAACGTCAAGAGATGATCAGCGTCGAAGCCGACAGAGGTGCGAGAGAGATTCCGAAGGTGAACGATGAGGATTGAACTGGCCACCAACAGTGCAAATGCGAGCGCGATCTCGGCCACGACGAGCGCGTGTGCGGCCCGCCGGCTCCGCCGCCCCGCTGACGCCCGTGCACCTGCACCAAGCACATCGGCCGGTGCCGTGCGCGCCGCCTGCCGAAGCGGTGCGACGCTGGAAAGCAAGCTCGCGAAGAATGCCGTCCCCAGTGCGAACAGCAGAACCGCCCAGTCGACGGTAATTTCGTCGGCCCGCGGAAGGTAGTTCGCAGCCATCGAGACGATCGCGCGGGTGAGCGTGAGGGCCAGAACGACACCGCCAGCGGCGCCGGCGAGGGAAACGAGTAGGCCCTCCGCGAAGCAGTGCACCGCCAGCTGTCCTCGCCTCGCTCCCAACGCCACGCGCATCGCCGTTTCACGCGCCTGCGCCACCGATCGCGCCAACAGAAGCCCGGCGGCGCTCGCACAGGCGATTAGAAACAACAGCACGCCAGCCGCGAATAGCAACAGCAGCGTTGGCCGGATATCCCTCACGGCCGTTTCTCGAAGATCGAGCAGGCGAGCCGTGTCGGCGGAACGACGTTCCGGATCTTCCGCAGCGATTTGCGCCGCCACGCGCTTGACATCCGCCTCGGCTTCGGCAAATGTGACGCCCGGCTTTCGCCGCCCGTACGCCACATACGTTGCGCCGTCCTGCCGGTCGAGCGGTATCCACACGTCAGCTCGGTATCCCGCGAAGGTGATGTCCGCCACCGGGAAATAGAACGACTCCGGCATCACCCCGGTCACGGTGTAGCTGCGCCCGTCGAGCGCGACCGCCTGACCGATAATTCCAGGGTCGGCCCCCAACCGCCGCCAGAGCGCGCTCGAGATCACCGCACCGCTTTCGTCATGGAACCACTGCCCGAGCACGGGATCGACGCCGAGATGGTGAGCCAGCGACAACGTCACCTTGACTGAGGGGACGTAGTGCGGTTCTCCCGCGAACGTCAGATTGTTCCCCGCCGACCGGAACCATCCAAACGCGTCAAACGCGTGAGTCCGCTGCTGATACGCCTCCAGGTCCTCCCATGTGTGATCGGAGTACTGCTCGGGATCGTTGAGGCTCCCTCTGAACAGCGCCACAAACCGGTCGCCATCGCGATACGGCAGCGGCCTCAGCATCACGGCATTGACGACGGTGTAGATCGCCGTCGCGGATCCGATACCGACCGCGAGGGCACCGGCCGCGAGCAGCGCGACCGCCTTGGCCCGCCGCCACGATCGCCATGCCTGCCAGGTGGCCCGAGCAATGGTCTCAACTCGTGGCAATCCGCGCACGTCGCGATGAAGCTCTTTCGTGGCGCTCAGCCCGCCAAGTTGCAGCATCGCTTGGCGACGCGCCTCATCACGCGACAGTCCACGCCGCACGTGTCGATCCGTCAAGAGCTCAATGTGTGTAGAGAGCTCGTCGTCGAAATCCTGATCCAGCGTGTTCCCCCGGAATACCGCCACGAGCCGGGAGAACGCTTCCTGAATGCGTCGGATCATCGAGTCGTTCCTCCGTCCGAGGTGGCGAGCACGCGGCCGATCACAGATACCAGACGTCCCCAGTTGGCGGCTTCGGCGGCGAGCGCCTTCTCGCCGGCACGCGTCAGCGCGTAGTACTTGGCGCGGCGATTGTTTTCCGACGTGCCCCACGCCGCCTTGATCAACCGGCGGTGCTGTAGGCGAACGAGCGATGCGTAGAGGGTGCCCTCGTTCATCGCGAGTGCGTCACCGCTGACCTGCTCGAGACGTCGAGCGATGCCATAGCCGTGCATCGAGCCCATCGATGACAGGATCTGGAGGACGAGCAAATCCAAGGTACCTTTCAAGAGGTCGAGCTTGCCGTCAGACATCCGCCTCTCCTGTGCGACTGCCAGTGGAGCATAGCACAGCGCCCTATGCGAATACCATAGAAGGTTGTGGTGGCATCAACGAGGAGGCACGTCGGGATCAAATGGTGTCCGAGCACTGACCGCTCTTGGGATCCGTCGTGCCACACGCGGTCAGTATGACGGCAGCGGATTGGCAGAAACCCCTGTGTGTCACTCCATCGCGAATGGCCCTCGAATTGCATGCCCGCTCGTGGAGATCTCGATTCATGAGCAGCTTGTTCCAAGACGCCCGCTTCGCCATCCGAAACCTGCGCAAGAGCCCCGGGCTCGTGGCGGCCGCTGTCTTCTCGCTCGCCATCGGCATTGGAGCCACTACCACGGTCTACAGCGCGATCGATGCGCTGCGCTCCCAGGAGTTGCCGTTTGCCGCGCCGGAGCGGCTCGTCGTTTTGTGGCAATCGTCTGGCGGCGGCTTGGGGGTACCGAGCTACCAGGTCGCGGCCGAAGTGGCCCGGAAGGCGGCGGCGGTCGAGAGCCTAGGATTCGCGTTGGGTGGAGGAAGGGCGGTCACGCTCTCCGAGGTGGGTGAGCCAGCCCGTGCAGTGCCGGCAGAGGTGATCGATTTGGGCGCGCTGCGGATGCTTGGGACCGCCCCTGTCCTTGGTCGCCTGTATGCACCCGAAGATCGGCGGGACGTGGTCCTTCAGAAGGAGTCGCGCTCGATCGTGATCGGCTACCGCCTGTGGCAAGAGCGCTTCGGCGGCTCGCCCAAGGCTCTCGGGCAGACCCTCCGGATCGGCGGCTATGATCGGCCCGTCATCGGCGTCATGCCGGATGGGTTTCGCGTCACACCGACCGGCGAGCCTCAGGTGTGGATTGCGAACGACCTGACTCAAGTGCCGGAATCCGGCTTCATGACCCCCATCCTGCGCGTCCGAGCGGATACCGATCTCAGGGCGTTGCAAAAGGAAGTCGAAGCGCTCGGTCTCAACGCCGCCAAGTCCTTCGGAGAAGACGTCGAAGACTTCGCGATGCGTGTCGAAACGCTCCGGGATGCCTACTTCGGCGGGACGGAAGCCTCGTTTTTGCTGTTGCTCGGAGCGGTGAGTCTCGTTCTCTTGATCGCCTGCGTCAACGTCGCGAATCTCCTGCTTGCCAGGGGGACGGAGCGCCGGAGGGAGCTCACGATTCGAGCAACGCTTGGGGCGAGGCGCGGGCGCCTCGTACAACAACTGTTAGCCGAGAGCCTGCTCCTGTCGCTCGCCGGCGGTGCGGTGGGGGTTCTGTTGGCGGTTTGGGGGAATCAACTGGTGTCGATCTTGGCTCCCGCCGAATTCGCTGCGGTGGTGCAGACTATTGGGATCAATCCTCGCGTGTTGCTCTTCACCACAGCCGTCTCGATCCTTGTCGCGCCTTGCGTCGGGCTGCTGCCGGCCTTGCGGGCGTCTCGCCTCGATCTCAACGAGACGCTGAAAGAACAGAGCCGCGGGTTCGCCGGATCGAGGCGAAGTTGGGGCCGCTCGGCGCTCCTCGTGTCGGAGATCAGCCTGTCGATGATTCTCCTGGTCGGGGCCGGTTGGATGATGAGTGGCTACCTTGAAGAGCGCTACGGCGATCCCGGCTTCGATTCCGAAGGCTTGCTGACGGCCGGCGTGTATCTCGAAGGCTCTGACTACTTCGAGAAGCTGGAGGGCAATATGGGGCGTGTGTCGCCTGAAAGCACCCTCTACTTCGAGCGGCTCCTCGAAGAGATCCGCGCGATGTCAGGCGTCGAGGGAGCAGGCACGATCAGCCACCTCCCGTCCGACATCACTGGACCCTGGCGCGTGCGACCATTCACGCGCCCAGGACGCGAAGACCTGACGCCTTTGCCGTCGGCCTTCTACAGTGAGGTCGACGCAGGCGCGCTGCAAGCCATAGGCATCCCGTTGCTGCAAGGCCGCCACATTTCCCATCACGACACGCGAGACGCCACTTGGGTCGCGGTGATCAACCGCATCCTTGCGGAGCGCTACTTCCCCGGTGAAAATCCGATCGGACAGAACATACATGTCCAGGTGCGGGCGGTCGCGTCCGGTATGTCGATTCCGGAAGAGCGCCCGCGAGAAATTGTCGGCGTCGTCGGTGACGTGAAGTATCCATCCATCTTCGACCCCTCACAGGCGGCGATGTATGTCCCACAGGCCCAGCATGAATGGCTCTATCCCGGGGGAACGTACATTACCCACATAGACAAGAAGCTCGTGATTCGCAGTACGTTCGACGATCCCATGCGGCTGGCTCGCCAGGTGCGCGAAGCGGGCGCCACGATCGACCCGGAGCAGGTCGTCGAGTCGGTCATGACGATGGACAGCCGTTTGGACGAATTGGAGACCGTCAAGACGAGCCGTTTTGCCGGGCAACTGTTTGGTCTTTTCGGGCTGTTGGCGCTCGTCTTGGCGATGTCTGGAGCCTACGGCGTCATGTCGTACTTCGTGGCCCAACGGGAGCGCGAGTTTGGCATCCGAATGGCGCTTGGCGCCGACCGCTCCGACGTGATAGGTCATGTCTTCAATCGCCTGTTGAAGCCCGCCTCCGTCGGAATCATGGTGGGAGCGCTCGGAGGCTTCCTCTTCACCAAGGGGCTCAGCAATCAGTTCGTGGTTGGCGAGGGATCAGCTGACCTGTTCGTCCTGACGGCCACGTCGTTGGT
Organism: Vicinamibacteraceae bacterium; assembly: GCA_050742275.1. GTDB lineage: Bacteria > Acidobacteriota > Vicinamibacteria > Vicinamibacterales > Vicinamibacteraceae > WHTT01. The sequence goes on along the minus strand of JBOGIN010001024.1, from coordinate 2,094 downwards.
CATGATCCTCGTTGCCGTGGCGGCGGGCTTCTTTCCAGCCTTGCGAGCTACGCGATCGACGCATCGTCTGACAACGGCCGATGAGTGATGCACGCAGGCGCGTCGCGTGCGACTCGCTGCGCAGGCACGTCGCGGTATATCGCAAGTAGTCACGCGGCCAGTAGTCCTCCTTCCGGAGGGAGTTGCATGAGCTTGTTATGGTCCGAGGTTAAATTGGCTGTTCGGGTGCTCATGAAGGCGCCCGGATTCTCGCTGCCGGCCCTTTTCGCCCTGGCATTGGGCATCGGGCCGAACACGGCCATCTTCAGCATTGTCTCCGCGACCCTCCTTGAGCCACTGCCGTATCCACGGCCGGACTGGCTCGTGATGGGTTCGGTCGATGATGGGCGACAGCCGAAGCGTACATCACCAGCCGAGTACTTTGACTGGAAAGAGCAGAGCACCTCCTTTCAGTACCTGGAGGCATGGTGGGGTACACACAGTTTCAATCTCGCCAGTCAGGAAGCGCCGGTACGCGTCAACGCACGACAGACGTCACCCGACGGGCACCGTATGTTCGGCGAACCCGTCTGGCTTGGCCGCGATTTCCGCGCCAATGAGGACCAGCCAGGCGAGAACCGCGTCGTGCTCATGACCCATCAGGTGTGGCGCGAGCACTTTGGTGCCGATCCCGACATCATCGGGCGTGATGTCCGCCTGGACGGGGTGCTGTACACGGTCATCGGCGTGCTGCAGCCCGGTTCTAGGGATCGTCAGCCCGCCGATCTGTGGATCCCGCTCACGTTGACACCGGAGGAGATCGCCAATCGCGACTTCCGCTCATTGCTGGTGACGACTGAAGCCGGGCGTCACCATTGAACAAGCAAACGAGGAGATGAACCTCATTGCGGACGGGCACGGGAGACTCGTATGAGACGACTTCGCATTTCTCGACCGAGCGCTCTGAATCGATCCACGCTATTTGCCCTCACCGCCACTGCGACGCTTCTGCTGCCCAGTGGCGCCTTGGCTCAAGCCAGGCACTACCCGCTTGAGTCCGTGGACGGTCTTCATTTGCACAACGTGACCGCCGAGCCGGCCACGCTTCAAGGGAAGAAAGGGCTACGGGTCACGATCTCCGAAGAGACTCTCCGCCGCATGGAACGCATGCAGACCTATGCTCAAGGGCTGGTCCGAATCGACGACCTCGACTTCTCGAATGGCGTGATCGAGGCGGAGATTGCCGGCACTCTGGCGCCCGACGCGGGTCGGGAAGCGCGAGGCTTCGTCGGCGTCGCCTTCCGAGTACAAGAGGATCTAGAGGCCTACGACGCCTTTTACTTACGCCCCACGAACGGTCGCGCGGAGGATCAACAACGGCGGAACCATTCTGCCCAGTACATCTCGCCTCCAGAGTGGTCGTGGTCCCGGCTTCGGAAGGAGACGCCTAGCAAGTATGAAGCGTACGTCGACCTCGTGCCGGGAGCATGGACCAAGATCAAGATCGAGGTGCGTGGTGAACAGGCACGCCTCTACGTCCACGATAACGAACAGCCGACGCTGATTGTCAACGACGTCAAGTCGGGCGCGGGCGCGCACGGCGGGGTCGCACTGTGGCTCGAACCAGGCACCGTTGCTCATTTCCGGAACCTGACTGTGCAGCCCTCGTCGAGATAGCGTTGCAGCTCATCGAATCATGTAATCACTCGGAGACGATCGCATGAAGGCCCTGTCATGCTCACCTCCCACGCACCTCCTCAGTTTACATATCGACCGTTATCTGACGTGTCTGCCCCTCGGCAGGGCGCAGATCGCCCCTCACACAGCTCGCTCGCGCTGAAGGCAGATCGACTGGCTCTCGGACTCATCATACCGGCAGCCGCGGCAGACGCGGTCGCCCAGCCGTACCACTGGTCGGTCGACCGGAAGGTTTCGACCGCGGGACGTGCGACCCATGCGCGGTTCGCCAAGCGCAAACGTAAACACTACGGCGTTAGAACGAAGCCGCTGGCGCGGCGGACGCTACGCGTGAGCCACGGCCGATCGTTCGGGTAGCGTGTGGGTCACAAGGAGGTTCCTGTGACCCATCTGCGACACGTGATGCTGGAGGAGCTC
>JBOGIN010001023.1:0-3451 GCA_050742275.1 Vicinamibacteraceae bacterium | reverse complement strand
ACATCAGCCTGCCGGCATGGTGCTCGGCGCGCCTTCGTCCTTCACGAAGAACACGAGGATGCGCGCCCGCTCCGTCTTGCTGGCGTTGCGCGACACGCTGTGAATGTCGCTGGGCGACTCGTAGAACGTGTGCCCTTTCGTCAAGGTCACCGGCTCGCCGCCTGCCACCTGCATGACGATGGCGCCCTCGAGCACGTAGACGAACGTGTTCGCGTTGTGCCGGTGGGGCGCCGAGCTCGCTCCTGGCGCATACTCGACCGTCAGCATCATGGCTTCCTTGCCTTCGATCCCAGCCAATGGCTTCGTCAGCAGCGGTGTGACGTTCGCGGGCTCAGCGGATGGTTGTGCGTGGGCGCCGCTCAGGGCAGCGGTTGACACGACCAACGCCGTCAACCAGCTCGTGTTCCGTCCGAACATACGTGGCCTCCTTTCGTAGTCCTCACTTTGGAGTGGTTGTCACCGAGCACGTCGAAGGGCTTCTGCATTGTATGTCAGCGCGGGACGAGGCCTGGTGCGTTGCATCCCGTGGCGATCTGGGCGAGCATGAGCCGTGCACGATCCAATCGTGGCGGCTGCCGAGCGGATCCGGCGAGCGCGACGCCTCACGGTGCTCACCGGCGCCGGTGTCTCGGCCGCGAGCGGCGTGCCGACATTCCGCGGAGCGGATGGGCTGTGGCGATCGTTTCGACCGGAGGAGCTCGCCACGCCCGGAGCGTTCCGGCGTGATCCCCGCGTGGTGTGGGAGTGGTACGACTGGCGGCGGCAGCTGATCGCGGCCTGCCGGCCGAACGCGGCGCACGAGGTGCTTGCCCGCTGGAGCCGGCGGGTTCCCGACTCGACGCTCGTCACGCAGAACGTCGATGGCCTGCACGAGCGCGCCGGCACGTCGCGCGTTCTGCGCTTGCACGGATCCATCTGGCACGTGCGATGCGCGCGTCCTTGTTCGGCGGGCGGCACGCGGCACGATGACCGTGTGCCCTTGCCGGAGATCCCCCCGCGTTGCGCCTGCGGCGCGCTGCTCCGCCCAGGCGTCGTGTGGTTTGGCGAATCGCTCCCTGCCGACGTCGTGCGGCAGGCGAGCGACGCCACCGCACGTTGCGATGTGTTTCTCGCAATTGGGACTTCTGCGGTCGTCTACCCGGCGGCAGGCTTCATAGACGAGGCGCGCGCGGCTGGCGCGACGACTATCGAGATCAATCCAGAGGCGACCGGCGCGTCGGACGGCGTCGATCTGGTGGTGCGCCAACCGGCGGAGATAGCGCTCCCGGAGATCGACCGTCTCCTGCAGGAGTAGCCATCGTCCAGACGTATGGCCCAAACCCCCGTGGGGCGGCCGGGCTCACATGTCCGAACGCAAGGCGATGATGGGATCGATGCGTGATGCGCGGCGCGCGGGAAGATACGTCGCGACCAGCGCGACCGCCGCGAGACCCGCCGCCACGCCGGCGTAGGTGATCGGATCCGTCGGGCTGACGCCAAACAGCAGCGCTGACATGACCCGCGTGAGCAGCAACGCGGCGCCAACGCCGAGCGCGATGCCGGTTAGCGTAAGCCCGAGACCGTGTCGAAGGAACAGGCGGCGCACGTCTCCCGTCTGGGCGCCGAGCGCCATGCGAATCCCGATCTCACGCGTCCGTTGCGCGGCGACGTACGCAATCACGCCGTAGATCCCTACGACGCCCAGGAGGAGCGCCACGGTCGCGGCAATGGCTAGCATGACCATGACAGATGAGGTCTGGGCCATGGAATCGTCCTGAATCTCGTCGAGCGTCTGCACATTGGCGAGCGGCAGGTTAGAGTTCACGGACCAGACGGCTTGTTGCAGTTCCCGCAGGAAGCCCGGCGCTCCCACCCGAGTCGACCGTACCGCATAGGCCATTGTGCGCTGCATGTAGTAGTCATTCATGATGGGCCAGTACACGATGGCCGTTGACGGCTGATGCAGGCCATCGTCATGCTCGTTCCCGACCACACCGACAACTTCTTGCCAATCTGGGTCGTCGAAGCGGATGCGTTTACCGAGCGCCCTCGATGGCTCCTCCCAGTACTCGCCTGCCAAAGTCTCGGAGATGACCACAACGCGTCTGGCTTGGTAGATGTCGGTCCAGGTGATGTCACGTCCAGCAACGACCGGATTGCCCATCGTCCTGAAGTAGCCGGGTGCCACAGACTTCAAACGGCGGAACGGCGGCAGTTCACCGTCCGGCACAGGGGCATCCTCGATGTAGATCGGATTCATATTGTTCTCGCCGTCCATCGTGATCGAGGAGGAGAGGCCGACCGAGACGACGCCGGGTACGTGCCGCAGTTGCTCGGCGATCTGTTCGTGCGTCCGCACCATCTGTACGGGGTCCTTGACGAGGGCCTCGGGCACATCGATGCGAAACGTCTGCACCTCCTCGGGATCGACGAAGCCGGGATCAACCTGCCGCAGGGCAACGACCGTCCGAATCATCAGCCCCGAGACCACCAGGAGCACGAGGGCGAGCGCGACCTCCGCGACGACCAGCGTATTGCGGGCTCGATGCCGCCCTGGCGCGTCAGTCGCCAGTCGGCCACCTTCCTTGAGCGCCGCGGTGTTCGGTTTGCCGAATCGCAGGATGGGAATGAGGCCAAACAGCAGACCGGTCACGATCGAGATGCCGAGTGTGAAGACGAGCACTATCGGGTCGAGGGCGATCTCGTCCACGCGTGGCAGTTCCGCAGGCGCCAGCCTCTTCAACACGGCGATGCCAACTCGGGCGAGCAGCAGGCCGACCGCACCACCTGCAAGCCCTAGCATCAGACTTTCCGCCAGCAGCTCACGCGCGATGCGAGTGCGACTGGCGCCAAGCGCTGCACGGACGGCCAGCTCTTGCTGGCGTCCTTCGGCGCGCACGAGAAACAGGTTCGCGACGTTGGCGCACGCGATGAGCAGGACGATGCCCACCGTGGCCAGGAGATTCCAGAGAACATGCCCGATGTCCCCGGTCACATCTTGGATCAATGGCCGCACGTTCGGACGTAGCCGGAGTACGTCGAACGCGTCGGGAAGAAGCGAGATCATCCGCGCCACGTCGGCATTGGCCTGGGCGATCGTAGCGCCTGGCTTCAGCCGAGCCAGCAGTTGGAACTCGAACTGGACTCCGCCGAACGCGCCGGCGCGGTCGAGTCGCTCAGGTAGGAGCACAGTAGGATCGGTGTCCAGGAACGTAAAGGCCGCGGGCAGCACACCGATGATCTCGGTGGGCGTGCCATCTATGTCGAGCGGCTGACCGATGACGTCCTCGGCGCCACCGAACCTGCGCTGCCAATAGCCATAGGTCAAGATGACACGCCGCGGGCTGCCTGGCGCATCGTCTTCTTTGCGAAAGCCCCGGCCCAGAATGGGTTGTACCCTGAGCAAAGGCAATGTTGCGGCGGTGACGGTAAGCGCCTGGACACGTTCCGGCTCACGCGCTCCAGTGAGCGA
>JBOGIN010001022.1:0-5210 GCA_050742275.1 Vicinamibacteraceae bacterium | reverse complement strand
GCTCGGCGCCGATCCGCTCGTCGCTCAGATCGCCGCCGCTCAGCTCGTCCTGCGCCGCGCTGAAGAGCGCGGTGGCTTCGACCCATGACAGGACGCCGCCCGGCTGATAGCGAACGGTGAGCCCGCCTTGTTGAGGAGGCAACCGGCGGACGGGACGTGTGGGGCTCAGGTCGTGCCCCACGACGTGCGAGTAATTGGCGTCCAGCGACCATCGTCCGAGCCGGTAGCGCGCGACCGCGTCGGCGCCGTAATAGCGGGCGCGCCCCTCGTTGACGAACGCCTTCACGGCGCGCGGGTCGAAGCTCGTCGCCACGCTGACGACGCCTTGGTCGGCCTGGGCCGCCGTCTGGGCAATCGGTGTGACCGGTACGCCCGCCAGCGCGGACGGGACCGCGTCGCCCGGAAACAGGAGCGTGCGGCGCACGATCGGCGCCTCCAACTCCGCGTCGAATCCCTGCACGCGCAGATAAAGCCGGTCCCAATTGAGCGCGAGACCCAGCTCGTAGTTCATCAACTGCTCAGACTCGAGCTCGGTGGCCGCGCGGCCGATCGAGAGCACGCCCTCGCCGTCGCCGTCTCCGATGAAAGCGCCCGCGTCGATGGTCGACGAAGCTGGCACCTCGTAGCCGAGGTCGTTCAGCCCGAGCGCCCCCAGGTCGTTGAGATTCGGTGCGCGAAAGCCGCGTCCGACGAGCCCGTGCACGCTCATCACCCGAGTGACGGCCCATGTGACGCTCGCGCTGAACGTCCAGTCCTGATAGCTCTGCTCCGAGTCGACAACCCCCAGGCTCTCGCCCGTGTCCGAGTGGTTGGCCCCGGCATCCGTTCGCACGTCTACCCTTGTGAAACGGCCGCCGAGTCGCGCCACGAGGCCGCGACCATCGTCGCCGCGAACCACGTCGAGCTGGTCCTGCAGGAACAGACCCGTGGTCGTGTAACGGGAGCCGTTTGGATAGAGCGCACGCTGCTGGACCGTGATGCCCGAGACGGGATTCGTCTCGTCGCGACGCGCGTCGACGTGCTCGTCGTACACCTCGCCGCCGAACACCAGAGCGTGTCGCGAGCCAAGGTGCGCGCCCGCCTGCATCGCGTAACCACGCGCGTCAACCCCCACCTCGTCTACGACGACTGGATCGGTCGGAAGGAGGTTCTGACGTGTGGAGCCGTCGCCCTGCGCGTTCACAGAGAACGTGGCGCTCAGCCAATCGAGCCGGGCGATGTTCAGGCGCTCGTAGCGGGCGTACAGGAGCTGCAGGCGCTGCGGATCGAACGCGGACTGCAGCCGCCCGAGACCGCCCCACAGATCCTTGTAACCGCGGACGTCGTCCTGGTCGCTCCGCTGGTACCAGGCGGTGAGGTTCTGATCGGTTCCAAGAGGCGCGGAGCCCTTGGCGGAGATCGCCGACTGCGTGAAGCCCGTGTCCAGATGGCGACTGCCAAGGAGGCCGTTGATCTGGTCGTCGCCCAGACCGAACAGACGGTGCAGGACGTGATGAGAGTCGCGTCCATCCCCGGCGCGCAGATTGCCGAGCTCCCGGCGTGAGACGCCCAGCATGGCCGTGATCTTCTGGCCGCGGAGGAACACCGATCCGTCCGCGCCGCGCGACTCGTCGGCGCTTCCCATAAACAGGTCGATCGCGCCCGTCGTCATCCAGCCGCCGCTCGTGCTGAAGTGGACGTTCGGTGTCACCACCTGGATGGCGCCGCCCATCGCGTCACTCCCAAACTGCGCGCTGGCAGGCCCCAGCATGGCCTCGATACGCTCGCCCTGGCTGGGATCGACGAGCGCGAGGTACTGGTTCGGCCCCGACCGGAAGGTCGTGTTGTTCAAACGCACGCCGTCGACGAGGTTGAGCACCTGATATCCGGTGAGGCCACGCAGAAACGGCGATACCTGGCCGTAGGTGCTCTGCTGCACCATCACGCCGGTCGCCCCTTCAAGAGCGTTGCCGATGGTGGCCAGCGGTCGCTGGCGGAAGTCGCTTGCTGCCTGCACAGTCACGACAGCCGCTGCGCGATCGACGTCGGTCATCATGCCACGCTCCGCGGTGACGGTGACCTCGCTCTGCAACGGCGCGAGACCGAGCACGATTCGCATTGGATCCGCTTGCGCGCCGTCGAGGTCAAACCGAAGCCGGCGATTCTCGAACGGATAGGCGGTGACGTCGAGCCAGTACGAGCCCGGCGGCAATGCGTCGAGCGCGAACGATCCATCGGTCGCAGTCGCCGTGTCCTGGAGCGGCGCGCCTTGCGTAGTCCGGACCGTCAGCCGGGCCCCCGAAACGGCGCCGCCCGACTCGTCTACGACGACGCCGTGGTGCCAACGCGTCCCTTCCTCTGCCTGCACCAGGTCGGCGCGGAGGAGCGGCATCAGCACCAGACCAATCCCGAAAAGTAGACGTATTGATATTGTGGACATCAGACCCCGCAATCGAAGCGGAGTCGCAGACTACAGGTTGGAGGTAACAGGAATCTGACAACGACGGCACGCGGACACAAACTCTGTGCAACATTTCGTGCGGCGCGTGCCAGCTACGACGGCGCTCGTGATATCCCTCGACATGATTGCCAACCATCGACACCCGGCGCTGTTCGTTGATGTTCGGGCTGCATCTCCGCCGAAGGAAGCACGATCGTCATCCGTGCACGACGCGCTCGGGAACGCCAGCCGTCCGCAAGCGGAACAAGTCAGCCTCGGCCGCTCTCGAGGCGGCGCGTGCGTTCTCGATGCGCCGCTTGCTTCGCCCGATTTCCACATACGGACATGCTGCACCATCGTCGTGCATGGCCGCGAGTGCGATCGATGAAGAGGAGCGTGCAGGGTGAACGCTCGCATGCCTTCACCTGAGTGAAATCCTCGCCGCAGACCAGGTCAGCCATTGCGTTCGCAATCGGGAGCAGCAACGCGTCGGGAGAGCGCCAGCGCCTCTCGAACCGCCACGTGAGCCCCGACCTGGCCCGCCGATGGTCACGGCCGAGCGCGACAATCTGTCCGAACGCTTCGTCACGCGCGAGCACACGATTCAAGGGCGCGAGCTCCTTCAGCGTGTCCTGTCGGAGGGGGCTGCTTTTATGCTTTCGCACGAAAGAGCGGAACCATTCGCGCAGAGCCCTCGCCTGCGCCGCCACGGCATCGAGTTCTCCCGGGACTCCGCTCTTCTGGAAGCCTGCGCGCACGGATGAAGGAATCAGGCCGGCGGCGGCGAGCCATGACAAGAGATCGTCGCCCGATCCAATCCACTCCACGGGCGTGTCGACGGGCGTCGCGATTGAATTGAGGAAATCGAGGGCGCGTGCGTCCGCAATGAAAAGCGGTGCGGGCCGCTTGTCCGTCATCGACTCGAACCTCTCGTCCTCTGCCGCCATGCCTCAGTCTGCATGAGGGATAGCTAACCGCGAAATCGGAATTGACAAGTGCCTACGCTCACGTAACCATGTGCAGCCTGTCGGTAAAGTTATAACACTGACTCATTTGGATTTGTCCAGCTGGCGATCGGTATCCACCCTGCCGCGCGCTAGGAGCACGCTGGCGTCGCGTGAGACCGTATTCTGAGGCTGCCCTCCGTGTGGACTCGTCACGGCCATTGCTATTGCGTAACCGTTATAATGCTGATATAAAGGTTATCGCGGTCGCGCGCGGTAAATCACGCAAGGACCATTACGGAGCCCGGTGAATGGCAGAAAGGCTTGGAGGGTGTAATGCACGCGCTGAGGTTTCGCAACGTCGACGTGGATGGCGTCAACATCTTCTATCGGGAGGCTGGGCCTGCAAGAGCACCGGCCTTCTTGCTGCTTCACGGCTTCCCGACCTCGAGCCATATGTTCCGCGACCTGATCCCATTGCTGAGCGATCGCTTTCACATCGTCGCCCCGGACCTCCCAGGGTTCGGGCAATCGGACATGCGGCCGCGTGACACGTTCGACTATACATTCGACCACCTTGCCAATGTCATCAGTCGGTTCGTTGTCATCATGGGACTCGAGCGGTTTGCGCTGTACGTCTTCGACTACGGTGCGCCGACCGGGTTTCGGGTGGCATTACAGCACCCCGAGCGCATCACCGCGATTGTTTCGCAGAATGGCAACGCGTATGAGGAAGGGTTGAGCGAAGGATGGAATCCCATCCGTGCTTACTGGCAGGACGCATCCGTTGCCAACCGCGACGCCCTGCGAAAGTTGCTGGCGCCGGAAGCCACGATCTGGCAGTACACGCATGGCGTGCCCGATGCCGCGGCCGTGTCCCCGGACGGCTATTCTCTCGACAACTTTTATCTGTCGAGACCGGGAGCCGATGATGTGCAGTTGGATTTGTTTGGGGACTACAAGAACAACGTCGCGCGTTATCCGGCGTTTCAGCAGTATTTGCGCACGTACAAGCCAAAGGTGCTGGCGGTTTGGGGTCGAAACGATCCCTTCTTCCTGCCAGCTGGCGCTGACGCTTTCAAGCGCGACATTCCCGACGCGACGGTGCGCTTGCTCGACACCGGTCACTTCGCGCTGGAAACGCACGCCCATGAAATCGCGGCCGCGATCCGTGGCTTCATGCCATAGCTGCCACGACGCCGTCATCGCGAGGCCGACGGAGCCTGCGAGGTCTCGTAGCGGTCGTGGTGGCGCCACCAGGTGTAGCGTGGGCCTTTCGGCCATCCTTCGGGGGAGTCCTCCCAGTCTTCCTGTCGGCCGTAGGGCGTGATGTCGAAGTAGCTGAAGCTCGAGCCCATGTGTTCCACACCGCGCCGGTCGGTGAAGTACGTGTGGTACACGTTCTCGCCGTCGCGGAGGAAGACGCTCAGGCCGAACATCTCACCGTCCTGATAGACACCCGCTTGCGGGCTCTCGGGCCCGACGCCGAAGTCGTGGTTGAACGGGCTCCCGTACGAGGAGTACCAGGGAATCGTCCATCCCATCCGTTTCTTGAACGGCTCGATCTTCTCGATCGGCGCGCGTGACACGAGCACACGCGTGATGTCGCGGGCATGCAAGTGGGCGGGGTGGCCCATGTTGTCGACCACTATCGAGCAGCCGTCACAGCCCGCTTCCTGATTGGGGCCGAACATGAAGTGGTAGAGGACGAGCTGGTGGCGGTCCTCGAACAGATCCACCAGGGTCGCTTCTCCGTTTGGTCCATCGAAGACGTACTTCTTCTCGATCTTGACCATCGGCAGCCGGCGACGCGCGGCGTTCAACGCGTCCCCCGCGCGGGTGTGCTC
>JBOGIN010001021.1:0-2595 GCA_050742275.1 Vicinamibacteraceae bacterium | reverse complement strand
GAGAACGGCTCGCACCTGCGAGTCCGGATCAATAAGTGCACGTCGATCGCCGAGCTCCGCGAGGTGATCGACGCGTTCTTCTCCAGCCCCCAGTCCGCCCCCTACGCCGCCTCCACGTTGAAGTCGTAGATGAGCGCGGCTTCCGCAAGCTCGTTGAAACGCCGGCCAAGCTCCGCGTGTGCTGGATGCTCGACATAGGCGTGTAACCCTGCCTCATCGTCGAACTCGACGAGCGCGACGTAAGGGAACTCCGGAAATCCCCTCATGACATAGTTGGGCTGCACCGCGACGCGGCTTCCGATGAGAAAGCGGCGGACCGATGGAATGCTCCGCGCGGCAGCAACGGTTGCGCGCATGAGGGCATCGCGCTCTTCGTCCGACGCGTCGGCTCGCGGCCGGTACAAGACCAGGTGAACCGTCACTCGTCCTTTCCCCCTTTCTTGGAGCCAGGTGAGACCCGCGCGGTGCTGTCTTTCTTCCAGCCATACCGCCTCGCCAGCGTGCGCCTCTTGATCGCCCGAGGGACCTTGGGCCGCGCCCGCGGGTCGCGATGCTCCCCGCCCGGCCGCCAGTCGCGTCCTCGAGCGTGCCTCGTCTCACGCCGTGCCCGCGCACGCTCGGCCAGAGCCTTCTCCGGTGAGTCCCAGATCCGCCCACCTTCAAACCACTTGAGCACCGCGTCGGGCTGCCGGCGTTGCAGTTGCTTGAGCGTCGGCAGAAGGTCCTCGGCGTTGCGCGCGCGGAAGGCCGTCGGGCCGCCGGCAACCAGGATCGTCCAAAAGGCCAAGCGAGACATTTCTGGAAACGGGAAACGGGAAACCGGAATCAGGAATCGGAAGCTGGGACCGTGACAGCGGCCTTCTGGGCCTCAAGCGCCGGCATTCCCGGTTCCTGTCTCCCGTTTCCTGTTTCCGGAGATCGCTCGAGCCGCTTCAACTTCTCGATGAGCGTGGTTCGCTTGAGACTGAGCAGATCCGCCGCTTGCCGCTTGTTGCCCTTGGTGCGGGCAAGCGCTTGACGAATCAATGCATGTTCGAGCTGGCCAATGTAGCCGTCGAGATCGAGCCCCTCGTCTGGGAGCACGGCGTCTCGCTCCTCTTGTACGAGGTCCACGTTCTGCAGTGAGAGCGGCAGCGCGGCGACGTCGATTTGCGCGCATCCCGGGCTCAGCGCCAGCGCCCGCTCCACCACGTTCTCCAGCTCGCGGATGTTGCCCGGCCAAGCGTAGCGCATCAATCGCCGCATGGCGGCCTGCGAGAAGGTGACGCCGCGCCGCGGCGGCTGCATCTCGGCACCGAGCTTGTCGAGAAAGTGCTGCACGAGCAGCGGAATATCTTCATGTCGCTCGCGAAGCGGCGGCAGCGTCACAGGGATCACATGCAGCCGGTAGAAGAGGTCTTCACGGAACGTTCCGCTCTTGACCATCTGCGTGAGGTCGGCGTTGGTGGCGGCGATGACGCGCACGTCGACGCGAACCGGCCGCGTATCCCCGACTCGCTCGAACTCCCGTTCCTGGAGCACGCGCAGCAGCTTGGCCTGCAGCGCCGGGCTCATCGTGCCCACCTCGTCGAGAAACAGCGTTCCCCGGTGGGCCTGCTCCAGGCGCCCACTGCGCGTCGTGACGGCGCCCGTAAACGCCCCGCGCATGTGGCCGAACAGCTCGGCCTCGAGAAGCGTCTCGGGAATCGCGCTGCAGTTGATAGCGACGAACCGCTCGTGGCGCCGCGGGCTATTGTGGTGAAGCGCGCGGGCGACCAGCTCCTTGCCCGTGCCCGTCTCTCCCGAAATCAAGATAGTGCTGGCCGTCCCGGCAACGGTTTCCAGCAGCTGGAAAAGCTCACGCATCGGGCGGCTGCGGCCGACAATGCCCTCGAACCGGTAGCGCTCCTGAAGCTGCGCCCGAAGGTAGGCATTCTCCGAGCGCAGGCGTCGCACGGTAAGAGCGCCCTCGAGCACGAGCTGTAACTCATCGAGCTGAAACGGTTTGGTCAGGAAGTCTGCTGCGCCGCTCTTGATTGCCGTTACCGCATCCTTGACCGTGCCGTATCCGGTGACGACAATCACGATGACGTCCGGATAGCGGCTGAGGGCAGCGTCGAGCACAGCGGTGCCGCTTTGCCCAGGCAGACGCAAATCCGTCAGAACGACGTCGAACGCAAAGTCGTCCAGACGCGTCAGGGCCTCTTCAGCGGTGGCAGCCTGTTCGACGATGAAGCCTTGAGCGGTGAGATATTCCGCTATGGCGTGGCGGAGCGACGCCTCGTCTTCGACGAGAAGCAGATGATGTTGGCTGTCAGTCATTTCTCACGACCTGTCGGTATTTTGACGATGCGACGGCCCTACGTCAAATAGGCATCAGGGGTCAGGGATCAGCAGGCTTCAGGCTGGCGCCTGACGCCTGAGCCCTGACGCCTATAATGCCTCCGCCCTTTCGACCGATAGACTGAACGACAGAGTGGAGGTGACGAGCTCGATAGCCGCCAGACCAGGCGTCTGCCGTGGCAATCTCGACGAGCAAGGGAGCCGCGTGCCTGCTGACGCCACGAATCTCATCGCGCTGTTCCATCGCTTGAACAACCAGCTCGGCGTTATCCT
>JBOGIN010001020.1:0-11083 GCA_050742275.1 Vicinamibacteraceae bacterium | reverse complement strand
CAGCAGACCTGGGACGCTCGCGGTTGCTCGGACCCCGAATCCTGTTTCCCGTTTCCGGTTTCCCGTTTCCTGAACTACTTGATGAACAGCATCTCGCGGTACGTGGGGAGCGGCCAGAGATCCGACGGCACGGTGAGCTCGAGCCGATCGCCACACTCGCGGAGCGCGGTCATGGCGGGAATGATCTTGTTCTGCATGTAGCGCGCGTGCTTCTCCGTGGTCGCGTGGCTGTTGCTGTCGAGCAGCGCCGCGAGCGCGTCGGTACGCTGCTTGAACGTGTCGACGAGCTTGGTCAGATCCGCGAGGAGCTTCTTGCCTTCCTTGCTCGCGCCGCCTGCTGCCTTGACCGCCAACACGCTCTCGGCCACGTGCCGCTGATAGGCGATCGCGGCAGGCAGGATGTACCGGTTGCCCATCAGGACCATGAGCTGTCCCTCGACGTTGAGCGTCTTGACGTAGGTTTCCAGCATGACCTCGTAGCGGGCATGCAGCTCCCGCTCGTTGAGCACCTTGTACTTCTCGAACGTGGCGACGGTCTCTCGCTGGGTGAGCTCCGGCAGCGCGTCCACCGTCGTCCGAAGGTTCAAGAGCTTGCGGCGCACGGCTTCCTTCTCCCACTCCGGCGCGTAGTTGTTGCCGTTGAAGATGATCGCCTTGTGCTCTTTGATGACCTTCCGCAGGAGCTTGCCGACCGCGGTCTCCAACGTCTCGCCGCCGGCGACGGCCTTCTCGAGCACGGTGGCGGCATCGTCCAACGCCTGCGCCACGGCGACGTTCAGCACGATGTTCGGCAGCGCGATGCTCTGACCACCGGACACCGCGCGGAACTCGAACTTGTTGCCGGTGAACGCAAATGGGCTGGTCCGGTTGCGATCGCCCGCATCGCGGAGCAGCTTGGGCAACACCGGAACGCCGGTGTCGAGGATGCCGCCATGCCTGGTGCTCCGCGCGCTGCCCTTCTCGATCTGCACGAAGATGTCGGTGAGCATGTCGCCGAGGAACACGGAGATAATGGCCGGCGGCGCTTCCTGCGCGCCGAGCCGGTGGTCGTTGCCAGCGCCGGCGACGCTGGCGCGGAGCATGCCTTGCCACGTATGCACCGCCTGCAACACGGCCGCGCAGAAGACGAGAAACTGAATGTTGTCGTGCGGCGTGTCCCCCGGGTTGAGCAGATTGTTCCCGAGATTGTCGACCATGCTCCAGTTCAAGTGCTTGCCGGAGCCGTTGACGCCGGCAAAGGGCTTCTCGCCGAGCAGACACGCCAGGCCGTATCTCGGCGCGATCCGGCGCATGAACTCCATCGTCATCATCTGATGATCGGTGGCGACGTTGGCGTTCTCGAAGACCGGCGCCACCTCGTACTGGCTCGGCGCCACCTCATTGTGACGTGTCTTGACGGGCACTCCGACCTTATAGAGCTCGGTCTCCACTTCCTGCATGAACGCCAGCACGCGCTCCGGAATGGAGCCGAAGTACTGATCCTCGAGCTCCTGCCCCTTGGGCGGCCGTGCGCCGAAGAGCGTGCGATTGGCGTTGATGAGGTCCGGCCGCGCGAAGTAGAAGTAGCGATCGATCAGGAAGTATTCTTGCTCCGGCCCGCACGTGGTGACCACGCGCGTGGCAGTGGATCCGAAGAGCTTCAAAATGCGCACCGCTTGCGCCGACAGCGCCTCCATCGACCGCAGGAGCGGCGTCTTCTTGTCCAACGCCTCGCCCGTCCAGCTCACGAACGCGGTAGGAATGACGAGCGTGGTGCCGTTGGCGGTCACGAACAGCCAGGGGGGGCTCGTCGGATCCCACGCCGTATAGCCGCGCGCCTCGAAGGTTGACCGCATGCCGCCCGATGGAAAGCTCGAGGCATCCGGCTCGCCCTTGATGAGCTCCTTGCCGCTGAACTCCGCCATCGCGCGGCCGTTCGAGCCGGGCTGGAGGAAAGCATCGTGCTTCTCGGCCGTCACGCCGGTGAGCGGCTGGAACCAATGCGTGTAGTGCGTGGCGCCCTGCTCGACGGCCCAGTCCTTGAGGGCGCTCGCAATCGCGTCCGCCACGGAGAGATCGAGCGGCTCGCCGAATTGAATCGTCCGCTGGAGTGCCTGATACACGGGTTTCGGCAGCCTGGCCTTCTGGAGGTCATCGCCAAACGCCAGGGAGCCAAAGAGCTCGGTTGCGCGCTGCGTGGGGCGGGTGAGATGGCGCCCCTCGTTCATCGACCACTTGCGAATTGCAGTAATAGCGTCGCGTGCCGCCGCAGAACCCATATCGTGGTGCCCCTTCTGTCGTGTGGAGTCGGTGACGCGACAGCTGCGGTTGATCCTGCCGTCGCGCGGATTTTGCAGATTATGCACGAATAGACGCGCATCTGGCAATGAAAAAGCGCCGATTGGCATGATTTCACATGATCTAGTGCAGAAGCTGCGCATTCGACCTGACAGCGGTCACACGGCAAGGGTAGAATCGGCGGCTAGAGCCCCGCATCTGTCTCGCCGCATAATGATCGGACCATGACATCGGACGCTTCGTGCTGCATTTCATAGAACAGTCATTTCTGGAGGATCTGCAGCTGCCGCATGGCGTCGGTGCCCCACGAATCGCGGCACAGCGGTCCTTGGGTCTCGAATTCCCGCCGGTTGGGAAGATCGCCGTAAGTCTGACCATCAGCGTGGTAGACGACCTGATAGGAGAGTTGGACCGCATCGAGGAGACAGCCGTCGACCCTGGCCATGAACAACATCCTGCCGTAACGGTCGGCAATGAAAGACGCGGCGTCCGGCTGGTTACAGAATGGATACGGCAGATCCTGCTCCCCATCCATACAGGGACGCGCGGCGTATAGCGGCAGGGAGCGCTCTATATTCGGGCAGCTCAGATTCTCCGAGTCGGGGCCAAGGGTGGTATAGAAAAGCGAATAGACACCGTTCGGGACCAAACCTTCCAGCGTAATTAGCACCGTCGTCCGATCGTTGTCGCACCGGGCAATCGACTCCCCGCGCGGGTCCGTCCACTTGTCCCACGTGATAGGTAACGGGGCGCCTTCCAGATTGAACAACGGCTCGCCATCTCGTGTTCGAGCGCTCGGGTTGCGCAAGCGCCCATCCTCCAACACGAAGACGTCCTGCGTGTCAGGTGAGGGATATGGCTCGAAGACGTAGGCAGCGCCCTGATCCGAATTCCCGCTGATGCCAGCAAGCGGCGCGGCCACCACCAGCGTGCCGCGGTCGACGCCGAGCGACCCACCGAACCAGTCCTGGTCGTCTCGGTCCGAGGCGATCAGCTTGGCCGTCTCGATCCAGGTGCTCTTGGTCCGCGTGAAGACATAGGCTGCCCCTTGGCGGCCGTGCCCCCCCGTCGCATGCGCGTTCGACGCGCCGACGACGAGTCTCTCGCCATCGAGCGCGACGGAGCTGCCGAAATTGTCTTGGGCTGGAGAGATCGCGTCCCCAGCCACAAGCTTCGCGCTCTGCGCCCAGTCGTTCCCACTCCGGCTGAAAACGTACGTCGCCCCTTGAACGATGCGTCCGTCCAACGTGTAGCCCCAGCCGCACCCACGACGAGGGTGTCTCTACGACCGGTGGCCTGGGAGCCACCGTCCTCGCCAGCCGTTGATCGCGCACGAGTGGTGGCGAGCGCCACCGATCGCCCGAACTTATCGCCGGAGATGCTATTCGTGGGAAGCAGCCTGGCCGTCTCCGTCCATGTATCACCGCTCCCCTCGAACACGTAGGCGCTGCCCGGAATGTCCTCGTACCCATCAGACCAGCCAGGCGCGCCTACGAGCAGCGTGTCGTCCGCGAAGGCCACCGACGCCCCGAACAGGCGTCCAGCCGAGTCCGACGCGACGAGCTTGGCCGTTTCGGTCCAGGCGTCTCCGATCCGGGTGAACACGTAGGCCGCACTTTGGAAGGGATACTCGCCAATCCGGGACCCCCGCGCGCCGATAACCAGGGTGTCGCCGTCGACCGCCACCGAGTGGCCGAACAGGCCCGATGCGCCATCCGACGCCCTCAGCGTCGTCGTCTCCGTCCAGCCCTCCTTGGTCCGGGTGAAGACGTAGGCTGCCCCTTGCTCCACGAATTCTTCCCCCCTGCGTTGCGGTGCGCCGATGACCAGCGTGTCGCCATCGAGAGCCATCGACCAGCCAAAATAGTCATCCGCCGTACCGTCGGCCGCGGTCAACTGCGTGTGCTCGACCTGCTGCGCGGATGGCAGTGTCATGGTGCCGGCCATCGCCAGCAGGACGACGGCCGTGCGCGCTATCACGCCGCGCCACGCCATCGCGCCGCTTGACCGATCACGCGACAGGTTCGCTCCCAGACGCAGATCGCTCACGCTCCTCGAGGTCGTGCCATTCGCCGGTGTCACGAGGCGCTCCCTCCTGATCGAGCCACACCCCTGGAGATGGATCTCGGCGGCTCTATTCCAAGTTGGGGACGATGGGCGGTGGCGACACGACGCGCACGAACTGGCCGCGCTGGAGGAGCTCGCGCCCCTTGCCCCCTCGCCCGGTCACGTCGTATCTCGCGGGACTGATGGTCTGCTGCGCGCCGCGGCTGGTCTCGACGGTCAAGCCGTTCTGGTCGCGGCGGGCGGCCATGAACCCGAGGACCCTGTCGCGGCGGGGATCGATCTTGATCAGGATGACGCCACGGCCTGGCCCTGCGAGAAAGTTCACCTCCTCGACACGGCAGAGGACCGCGCGCGCTTCCCGCGTGGCCGTGACGATTGTCTCGCGTCCATCGACCACGGTGACGCCCACGACCTCGGCGCCCTCCGCCGGGCGGGCGAACCGGCGGCCGGCGCGCGTGCTCGGCTCGATGAACGCTTCGAGGCTGAAGCGCAGACCGTAGCCGTCGCTCGTGACCGCCACGGCCTGGCTCGGCGGGACAGCGCCTTCGGTGGCCGGCGTCAGACCGGGCGTGGCGCGCGGATCGAGGCTCACCACCGATACGACGCGCTCGCCATCCTTCAGCTTGAACAGCTTCTGGATCGGCTCGCCGTAGCCGGTCGTGGCAGGCACATCGACGAGCCGGGACGTGTACGCCACGCCGAAGTTGGTAAAGAACGCCAGCGTCGCGCGCGTGCTGCCGGCAACCGCCGCCAACACCTCGTCACCTTCCCTCAACCGCGTCGTCGTGAGGTCTTTGACCTCCTTCTGACGCTTCACCCAGCCGTCCCGCGAGACAATGACGACGTTGTCTTCCTCGACGATGAAGTCGTCTGGGCGATAATCCACCTCTTCGGTGACACCTTGGATGACGGTGCGCCGCGCATCCGCCTTCGGGCTATAGGTCTTCTGAATCTCCTCGATCTCCTCGCGAACGATCTGCCAGCGGCGGTCATCGCTCTTCAACACGCCCTGGATCTGGCGTTGCCGCTTCCGCTTCTCCTCGAGCTCCTTCCGTACGATCAGGATCTCGAGCCGAGCCAGACGGTAGATCTTGAGCTCGAGGATCGCGTCCGTCTGATCGGCGTCGAGGTCGAACTGCTTCATGATCTTCTGCGCCGCATCCGCCTTGCCGTCCGATCGACGAATGATGCGGATGATCTCGTCTAGCGCATCGAAGACCTTCTCGAAGCCCTCCAGGATGTGGATACGTCTGGCGAGCGCTTGCAGCTCGTGCTCCAACCGCCGCGTGACGACATCGAGACGGAAGTGGAGGAAGTACCACAGCGCCGCTTTGAGCTCGAGACGCTCCGGCCGGCCGACGTCTTCGTTCTCGGTCGGCACCAGGCAGGTCAGGTTGACCGGAATATTGACCTGCAGCGGCGTGTGGCGAAAGAGGTACGCGAGCACCATCTTTTCGTCCGCATCCCGCTTCAGCTCCAGCTCGATCCGCACATCGTCGGTCGACACATCGCGAACGTCGAGGAGCGGTGGCAGCTTGCGTGAGACCACGACATCGGCAACGCGGGAGACGAGCTCCGACTTGTCGACGTTATAGGGGATGGCCGTGATGTGGACGATTTTGCTCCCGCGCGTCGCATCCGCGAGCTCCCATGTGCCGCGAAGACGGATGGCGCCGCTCCCGGTGCGGTAGATCTCTTTGAGCTCCTCGGGCGTGTTGAGAATCTGGCCGCCGGTGGGGAAGTCTGGACCCTTGACGTACCGACACAACTGCGCGCTGGTGAGATCCGGATTGTCGATGAGCTTCAGCAGCGCCGTGCACACTTCACCCAAATGGTGCGGCGGCACGTTGGTGGCCATGCCGACCGCAATGCCCATCGCGCCGTTCACCAGCAGGTTCGGAACGCGCGAGGGAAGAACGACCGGCTCCGTGCGCGTGCCGTCATAGCTCGGACGGAAGGGCACCGTGTCTTGCTCGAGCTCGGTGAGCAGCTCGTCGGCGAGTCTTGCGAGCCGGCACTCCGTGTAGCGCATCGCCGCCGCGCCATCCCCGTCGAGCGATCCGAAGTTGCCGGATCCGTCCACGACGGGGTACCGCATCGAGAACGGCTGAGCGAGCCGCACGAGCGTGTCGTAAATCGCCACGTCGCCGTGCGGATGATAGTTGCCCATCACGTCGCCCACGACCTTGGCGCACTTGCGATACTTGGCGTCGGACGTCAGGTTCTGCTGCCACATCGTATAGAGGATGCGCCGCTGCACCGGCTTCAGGCCGTCGCGCACGTCGGGCAGCGCCCGCGCGGTGATAACCGACAGCGCATAGTTCAAATATCGCGATTGCGCCGCCTCGTGCAGCGCGACCGGCTGCTCGCCATCCATGCCGCCGGGAGGACGAGGAGGAGGAGGACCACCCTGTCCTCCGCCTTCGGGCAAATCGAACAACGAAACGTCGGATTGTGCTCTTCGTCGTGCCATAAGAATAGGCGTCAGGCGTCAGGCGTCAGGCGTCAGTAGGGATCAGGGGCCAGCAGGCGTCAGGGGTCAGCAGGGAACAGGGTCAGCAGGGAACAGGGGTCAGCAGGGCTCAGGCCTGACGCCTGCTGATCCCTGACCCCTGATCCCTGACCCCTATTCCAAGTCCGCCGGCGTGACGGCGTCGATCCACTCACGGTAACTGCCGTTGTAATGAACCTCGCGCTGGCGAGCCACGACGCGCGCGAGCAGCTCATTCGCCTTGCCAGGGGCGAGCGGCGCCACGGTCTCGAGGTGTGCGGCGACGGCCTGCGCCGCGGTGGCGCCCCGCGCTTCCGCCGCTTGCGTCAGCGCCCCGAGATCGTGCGCGTCGGATGCCTCGGTTCCCAGATACTGCTCGACGAGATACTGCGCCACCTGCTTGCCGTGATCCTGCGACGCTTTGATGTTGCCGCGGCCCGTCACGACATTGCCAATGCCAAACACGCCAGGAACGGCGCGGTACCGCCCCGTGTCCCAGTCCGCATAGTCGTAGTAGCCGCCCTTCATCACGACACCCGGGATCGGCTCCGGGATGCTGCCAATCGAGCTGACGATGAGGTCGGAGCGCAGCTCGAAGATCTGCTCCGGCAGCGGCACCACCCGGTTGCCGTCGAGCGTCGTCTCACACAGGCGCAAGCCGACAGCACGGCCGTCCTCGACAATCAGCGACTGCGGCAGGGCGAGCGCGCGAACGCGAAAGAGATACTTGTCCTGCGCCTTCTGGAGGATTCGCCGCCGGACGGTCCCCACCTTCTCCAGTTGTTCCGGCGTTGCCTTCGGCGGCGCCGTTGTCAGCGGCATGTCCTCGACCCGGCGACGATAGACCAGCCAGCCATCGTCCACGCCGAGCGACTTCGGATCCACGCCGTGCTCCTGGCACACCGCCGGGATGCCATGGTGCTCGAGATCGTACATCGACACGTCGACGCCCCGCGCACGCAGCGCGCCGCCATAGAGCTCGAGTTGGATGATCTTGATGACGTCAATCGACGCGAGGCCGCCCCCCACACAGATCGCCCCGGGCTCGACCTTGTAGCGCGGGCCGTCGTAGCGCGCCTCGTTCATGTGATTGAACCAGTACACGAACGGATTCTGATACACGAGACCACGGTCGACGTACCGCTCCGCGTCCGGAACTTCGAGCGGTCGGTCGCGCCACGCGCCGTTCCCAAGTAACACCGCGCTCCAGCCCCACGAAACCACATCGGGGAACTCGATGTCGGCGCCCAATCTCGTGCAGGGGACGAAGAGCACGCCGGGGCGATCCAGCCGGCCGTCGATCTTGCCGTACTCCATGCGGCGCTGGGCGCGGTGCCAGCGCGGGAGGCCATCCTCGATCTTCCCGTACGGCCGGAGATTCTGCTCGTAGACGACAACGTACACGCCGCGCTCGGCAAGGTGCTCCGCCGCCACTGATCCCGAGCAGGCGCCGCCGAACACCGCTACGACATGGGCAGGACGATCCAACGTCACACGCGCTCCTTGTACCAGCAATGGCACGACTCTACGGCGTCGCCGGCGAGATATCGACGGCGATCTGCCGCCATTTGCCCTGCCGAAAGCGAACGAACGAGAGAAGGCACCTGGTAATGTGGCCCAGCACGATAGCCGTCCAAATGTCCGTCGGCTCCAGTCCCTTCACGATCTCGAGCGTGGCGCAGAGGCCAAGCGGGATCACGACCTGCGACACGAGCGAGATGTAAAAGGGACTTCGCGTGTCACCACTCCCCTGGAGGCCGCCCGTATAGACGAGCGCCACGGTCACGAACAGCCCCGAGATCGCGAGGAACTGCAGGAGCTGCACGCCGAGCACCATGACCTCCGCGCCCCCTTCCATCCCAAAGATCTCCAGCAGCGCATGTGGGATCGCTACGAACATGCTGCCGATGAGCACCGCCACCACGAGCCCGACCCGCGCGGCCACCCCAGCCGCCGCGGTCGCCCGGTCCGGGCGTCCGGCGCCGAGGTTTTGACCGACGACGGCCGCGGTCGCCCCCATCAATCCCACCGACGGCCAGGTGATGAAGGTAAAGAGCTGGCTGTAGCCTACCGTATAGGCGGCCTGGGCTTCAGCGCTCTGCGCGAGCGACCCGATATAGTGAAGCAGCAGCACGCCGCCGACATTCATAGCAATGCCCTGAAAGCCCGTCGGGAGCCCGAAGCGAAAGAGCGAGCGGATGATCTCCCAGTCGGGCCGCCACTGCATGTGCCACGTAAAGCGCACGGGCAAGCGCCCGGAGAAGAGCAGCCAAATCGAGATCACGCCGACAATACCCGTGGCGAGTACAGTGCCTAGCGCCGAGCCCAGCGTGCCCAGCGCAGGGATCGGTCCGAGACCGCGAATCAAGATGATGTTCAGGATCACGTTCAGCACGGTCATCAGAACGCCAAGCCTGAGCGGCGTTCGCGCGTCGCCGGCCGGGCGGAGCGCCCCGCCCATCATGAAGAAGATCACCAGCCCGACGCTCAAGCCGAGCAGGATGCGCAGGTAGGGCAGTGCCTCCCGCTGCACGTCGGGCGTGGCGTTGACGAAGGCAAGCAGCCACGGCGCGGCGATGTAGCCGATCGGCGCCAGGATGCCGAAGACGAGCACGAGCGATGTCAGCAGCGCCTGGTACACGACTCGATCCACCTTCTCGGCATCCCCGGCGCCGGCAAAGCGCGCCACCAGCACGGCCATGCCCGACATGAGCGAGCTCACGAACACAATCACCACGAGAAAGATCTGCCAGCTCACGCCCACCGCGGCGTTGCCCGTATAGCCGACGAAATGGCCAATCATCACGTGGTCGACGAGCCCCTGGAGACCGCCAATGGCGTTTTGGAGCATGCTGGGCCACGCGAGATGCCAGACGGCGCGCGTGAGCGAGCCCTCTACGATCCGGCGGTCGAAACGTCGTGGTGACGAGGCGGAATCGGCCATACCAAACAATCTTAATTCGGGGCCAGGCGCGCGCTGGGCCACGAAAGTGGGGGCGACCACGAAAGTTGACCAAGGGAGACAGTCCCCGTTGTAGACTACACGCTCGCCGCCCGTGCCGAAACCGTGTCTCCGTGGGCCGTGCGGCGCCTTGTCACCGTGGCGAGCCTGAAAGGCCTGCGCTACGAGCTCCGGGGTAGAGCCATGTCGCTACTCGATCGGTTCCGTCAACCGCGATGGAAGCATCCCGATCGCGCGGTCCGCGCCAGCGCCGTCGATGCGCTCGGCGACGAGGAGCAAGAGGCGCTCCGGACCATTGCCCGCGAGGACGAGGATGCGGCCATTCGACGGCGTGCAACCGCCAGGCTCGACGATCCCGCCCTGCTGGCCGAGATCGCGCGGACGGACGGGAGTCAGGAGGTGCGCGAGGAAGCCCGCGCGCTCCTCCTCGACCTCGCGCTGGACGAGCAGGATCCCGCCCGCGCCGAGGCAGCGCTCGCGGCGATCGGCGAGGAGCGGGACCTCGCCACCATCGTGAAGCAGACCACGGCGGAAGCCATGGGGCTCGCGGCCGTCGCGCGCCTGACCTCGGAGCGCATCCTGGCGTCAACCGCGCGGCACGCCACGCATCGCTCCGTGCGGCTCGCGGCGCTCGACCGGGTGCAGGACACCAGCGAGCGGCTCGCGGTCGCCACCAAGAGTGAGCACAAAGACGTCGCCCTGATCGCGCTGACCGGCGTCACGGATCCGGAACAGCTCGAGCAGGTGGCGTCACGCGCTCGTAACAAGCTCGTGGCCCGTCGGGCCCGTGCGCTGCTCCGCGCGCAGACACCCACCGTCAACGCTGAGCTGTCCGACGAACACATGCCAGACGCCGACGAGATTTGCGTGCGCCTCGAGAGCGTCGCCACCGCGACGGATCCCCGGCTGGTGGCGTATCGCCTCGACGAGGCGGAGGCCCTCTGGGCAGAACAGGAGGAGGCGGTGCGTCAGGATCCGGACAGTGCCGCACGCTTCGAGGTCGCGCGCGAGGGCGCTCGCAGTCGCCTCGACGCGCTCGACGCCGAGCGGCGCGCTCGTGAAGAGGCTCGGTCCAGGAATGAAACGCTCGTGATCCCGCTGTGCGAGCGCATCGAAGCCGCGGAGGGCGACGACATTCCCGACACGCTTGCTGCCGTGAGCGAGGCGTGGTCGGCGGAGGACCGCACGACCGTCGATGCCGACCTGACGGCACGGTTCGAGCGAGCGGTGGTAGACGCCGAAGCGCGGCATCGGCGCTCGCGGGAGGGGCGCGAGCGGGCGAGCAC
>JBOGIN010001019.1:0-3436 GCA_050742275.1 Vicinamibacteraceae bacterium | reverse complement strand
GATCAGCGGGAACGGTCAACGCGGCGGCGAGCGGATCCCCCACGCGTGCGAGCGCGGCGACCTCGAGCGACGGGATCTGCCGGTCGTACACGCGGAACTCGTCCACGGCCACGTCCTGCAACGTCTCATCGTGGCGGCGGCCGATGCGGAGCGGCGGCATAACCTCCGACGATCGGGTCTTCGCGTCGCCGCTGTACAGGATGCTGCGACGCAGGTGATCGACCCGAGGGCGTGACTCGGCCAGCGCGCCGTCGAGGAACAGCCGCAGGCCGGCGGCGCGGCTCGACCCGTCGTAGGTCAGCGCGAGATGATGCCACTCCCGGGCGCTCACGGGTTGGGTCGTTTCAATCTCGATCGAGTTGTCCGGAAACACATGGTGCAAACCGGCGGTGAACGTGCCGTCCTTGCGCAGGATGATCTCGTAGCCGCGGCGGCCGTGGTCCAGGTCGCCCGCGCGTGCGACGAGCGGGCCCGCCGTCTCCGCCTTCTCGATGCGGATCCACAGCGCGACCGAGAACGGCTCGTTCCGCTCGAAGAACGCGACCTTCTCGCCAAACTGGATCTGGTTGTCGCCGCGCAGCAGTTGTGCGCCGCCAACAACGCCGGGGATGGTCTCCGGGACGCGATCCGTCTCGCCGTCGGCCTTCGCGAACGCGCGCGCATTCGCGCGGTTGTCGAAGCGCACGATCGGCACCGTTGTCGAGCGTTCGTGCCTCTTTGGGTCGCCCTTCTTGAGCTCCGTCGCCCTGCGACTGCTGCCGAGCGGGAGGTGGGCGATGAGCCCCCGTACGTGCGACGCCGCGAGCGCCTGCGGTGCGCGGGCTGCACGAGAGAGCCAGGCCAAAAACGCGGCATCGTACGCGGGTGCGTCGATCCGTGTAGCCTCGGCGATCGGCTCGATCTTCTCGCGAAGGACTGCGAGCCTCGCGTCGGCCGAAGCGTCGGTGAGGATCACCGTGGGGCTCGGGACGCCCGAGATGGCAATCTGCCCCGTCTCGTTGACGTTGTTGAAGAAGCTGAAGAGCTGGTAGAACTCCTTCTGCGTCACCGGGTCGTATTTGTGATCGTGACAGCGCGCGCATTCGACGCTCAGCCCCAAGAACGCGCGTCCGAACGTGTTCACGCGATCGACGACGTACTCGGTGCGATACTCCTCGTCGACCACGCCGCCTTCCTGGCTCTGCATGTGATTGCGGTTGAAGCCCGTGGCAAGCCGCTGCTCCTGCGTGGGGTTGGGGAGCAGGTCGCCTGCGAGCTGCCAGGTAATGAACGTGTCGAATGAGAGATTGCGGTTGAACGCCGAGATCACCCAGTCGCGCCACGGCCACATCGCCCGCATGCCATCGTCCTGATAGCCGTGCGAGTCGGCGTAGCGCGCAACGTCCATCCACTCGTTGGCCATGCGCTCGCCGTACGCTGGGGAGGCGAGCAGGCGATCGACCAGGCGATCGTACGCGTCGGGCCGTGTGTCCTGCACGAAGCTGTCGATCTCCTCGATCGTGGGCGGCAGCCCCGTGAGGTCGAAGGAGACGCGACGGATCAGCGTCTCGCGCGGCGCTTCCTTCGCGGGGACGCGCCCGCGCGCCTCGAGCGCGTGCAGGATGAAGCGGTCGATGTCGTTCCTGGGCCAGCCGGCGTTCTTGACGGCCGGTACGGCCGGTTTCTTCGGAGGAATGAACGACCAGTGAGGCTTCCACTCCGCGTCTTGTTCGATCCAGCGAACGAGCACCGCGCGTTCGTAGTCGGACAGCGACAGGTGGGAGTCCGGCGGCGGCATCATCACCTTGGGATCGGTGCTCATGATGCGCGCGACGAGGGCGCTCTTGCCGGCCTTGCCCGCGACGATGGCGGTGCGGCCGGAGGGTAGCGTCGCGAAGGCGATCTCCTTGCGATCGAATCGCAGGGTGGCCTTGCGGACGCGCGCGTCGGGGCCGTGACAGGCGAAGCAGCGATCCGAGAGGATCGGCTTCACGTGGAAGTTGAAGTCGATCGTGTCCGGAAGGCCGGCCACGCGCGGCGTCGGGTCCCGCCGACAACTGGAGGCGGTGACGCCAACGACGAGGCAGACAGCGAGCAGCCAGGCCGCTCGGCGAGCACTCTGAGGCACCAGTCAGCCCCCGCGACATCAGTGTCAGACACCGATGTCAGGTCAAATCCAGTTCGGCTCCAACCGTTCGATGTTCGGCGTCGAATACTGCCGCCGCCGCGGTATGGAACAACCGTTCGAGGCTCAGGCCGGGAGATTGTCGTCGGGCCAGCTCCGAAGGCGAGTCCGACCCCGCGCGAACTCCGACGCCGGCGGGCACTGGCGGCCGGACCTGCGCCCAAGACATCCATTTAACCAGAGGTCAGGTCGCCATAGCTATGAGGTTTCTTCCACGAACAAAGGAGATTTCGTTCCTTAGGCCTGCATCGGAGGCCCTGAGCTTCATTCCACAATAAAAGGAGATTCTGTCCTGCTCCATCGCCCGGCTCGTCTGGCGGCAAACGGCTGTATTATGCGAAGCATGACTTCGAACGGGGCGGTAGACTCGTGGGGGTGAGGGGCCATCGTTCTGAGCATCCGTTTCCACAGGTGGCCGTCTGCGTGGACAAGTCGCGCAGCTACGGACGGCGCGTCCTGAGGGGCATCGCCCACTACGTCGAGCTGCACGGACCGTGGTCGTTGAGCGTGGACCCGCACGCCTCCGGCGCTTACAACGTGCGCTGGCTCAAGAACTGGCGGGGCGATGGGGTGCTGGCGTTCGTCGAGGCGCTCCCGGCCGCGGGCCGGCTCCGCGCTTCGGGACTTCCGATCGTGGAGCTGTTCGGCCACCGCCTCGACCTCAACCTGCCCCAAGTGAGCAACGACGAAGCGGCCATCGGACGGCTGGCCGCCGAGCATCTCCTGGAGCGCCAGTTCCGCAGGTTCGCCTTCGTCGGCTACAGCGGTCTCGGCTGGTCCGAGCGCCGTCAGGGGGGATTCGTCGAGCGGGCACGCCAGGCGGGGCTGACCGTCGAGACGCTCTTCTGTGGCGAGAGCGGCCGCAGTCTCGCAACCTGGGAGCAGGACCAGCGCCGGTTGACCGAGTGGCTGGCGCGCCTGGCCAAACCGGTCGGGGTCATGGCCTGCAGCGATCGCCTCGGAACCCGGGTCCTGGACGCCTGCCGGCGGGCGGACCTGGCGGTGCCGGAGGAGGTGGCCGTGATCGGGGTGGACAACGACGAGGAAACCTGTCTGCTGGGCCATCCGCCGCTGTCCAGCGTCATCGACGACGCCGAACAGGTCGGGTTCGCGGCCGCCCACCTGCTCGACGAGATGATGGCAGGTCGCGACCGCGGCCGGCGGCAGTGGAGCAAGCCCATTCTCATTCCGCCGGTGGGCGTGGCGACACGGCGGTCGACGGAGGTCGCCGCGATCGAAGACGCGGTGGTGGCCCGCGCCGCTCGCCTCATC
>JBOGIN010001018.1:0-3194 GCA_050742275.1 Vicinamibacteraceae bacterium | reverse complement strand
CGCCCCGGCTCGATGACGACGAACGCCTTCGAGTGCGGTTCGTCGAACTGAATGACGATTGTCACAACGTCTGGGCCGAGACACGTGATTAATGATGGCCTCCACGCGTCAGATCGACGCTGCTAGTACTACTTTGTCAGATTGACGGATTCGTTCCGGAATCGACATGAAATCCAAGGGCTTGTACTTTTTTCTGACATCCGCTACGCTGCCTCGCGGTGCAGCCGCGATTGCCGCGCAACGCGCCGGCGTGGCTCGATCGGTTGAGCGCGTGGCTCGAACCGTTCGAGCGCAGCTTTGGTCACGTGGCGCAGCGCGGCGCGTTTCGTCGCTACTTGCTCGGCCTGTTGAGCGACAGTCGCCGGAAGTCGATGAGCGCGATGTGGGAACGCGTCCACGACCCGGGCACGTATCAAGCGTTTCAACACTTCATCAGTCATGCACCGTGGGATCACGCACGGATCTGGCGGCAGCTGCGCGCGGCGATTCCGGATCGCGAGGGCATGCTGATTCTGGATGCGACCAGCTTCCCGAAGCAGGGCACACAGTCGGTCGGGGTCGCCCGCCAGTACTGCGGGACCTTGGGCAAGGTGGCAACCGACAGGGCGGCGCACGCACCGTGGCGAACGCGGGATGCGCCGATACTCGCAATTGACGCTCGGGAAAGGCGCTCGCGAGCAGCGGTTCAAAGAACCGCTGCTCGGCGCACTTGTAAGCGCAGGCCGCACCGTTGCCACGGCGGTTCGATCTACGGAGTGGGTAGGAAATTTTAGCCGTTTAGAATCAATAACTTGGAGATGGTGGACCACAGGCAGATCGAACCCTCCACCGGTGAGATGCTGGTGTACGCTGGCAAGCGCGACCGGAAGCGCGCCGCCACTCGCCCCGATGTCAATCACCGTCTGATAGCGCCGCCAGGGAAACTTCAGGGCCAGGGCTTGGGCAGGTGGAAGACTGAGCCCGATGAGGGCGCGCAGAAACGTCTCGAGTCTCTGTGGATCTCCATAGATCTCATCGAACACTTCCCGTCCAGTGCCGGCGCCGCTCGCCGGCTTCCCGGTGCGGAGCGCCTCGGTGAGCGAGCACCAGTCGGCGAAGAACCGAGCGTTGGCGAGCTCCAGGACACCGCCGATGTAGGACGACTTGGCCCGGTCGAGGTAGACGGCGCCTCTGGTGTATTCGCGTAGATGCCGTCGCGCCGCTCGAGAATGCCGAGCGCAACCAGCACGTCGAAGAAGTCCTGCGCGCTTCGCGTGTGCAGTCCCATGCGCAGGCGAAGCGTCTCGAGATCCAACGGCTCGCGAGCCAGCTCGGTGAAGAGGCCAAGCTCAACGGCGCTCAGAAGGACCTTCGACGCACGAAACCACGTGCCGAGCTGCATGATCCGGTCGGCCGAAAGAGCTGGGACCGCCGCCACGGTTGTCGCATTCATCGTCGCCTCTCCTCCTTCTCGCGCGGACACCGGCCGCGCCACGTCCTCGTTGCGACACCCATTGTCGAAAGCGCACGCTACCGGAGGATTTCAGGAGGCGAGAATTTCGTTACGTCTGAAACACGCGGTCGCTGCAGATGTCGAGCGAGCGCTTCGGCGACTTCCACGGCCAGCAGCGGCTTCCTGATCACGTCGCAGATGCCCACGTGGCGGAGCCGCGACAGATCGGGCACGCCGGCGAGGCTCGTCATGAGGACGATCGGGAGATCCGGCCGAGCGTCGCGGGCCGCAGCAGCCAACTCCGTCGTGGTGATGTCCGGCACTGCCTCGTCTGCCAGCAGGAGGTCGAATCGCTCCGCCTTGGTGCGGAGCGCCGCCAGCGCCTGCGTGCCGCTGTCGAAGCCGACCGGTTCGTAGCCGAGCGATGCGAGCATCTCTTCGCCGCGCAGCATGAGGTGCTTCTCATGATCGACCAACAGGATGGTCTCGCCATGACCGGGAGGCGGTTGCTCGCCCGACCTACGGGCCGGGTCCACTCCTCGATCCGCCGGCGCCGTTTCCGCACACGGCAAGTAGGCCTCGAACGTGGTCCCGGCGCCGGGACGGCTGCAAACCGTGAGAGCGCCGCCATGCTGCAGCATGATGCCGTGGACGGTCGAAAGCCCCAGTCCGGTGCCACTGCCCGGAGGCTTCGTCGTGAAGAACGGATCGAAGATCCGCTCCATCGTGCTCCGGCTCATACCGTGGCCCGTGTCGGTGACGGACAGGCGGGCATAAGCACCGGGCGGCAGTGTACCGTGCGACAGCGTCCATTCGTGTGTGTTGTCGATGGTGTCGAGCACGATGTCGATCTGACCGTGGGCGCTCATCGCATGCGCTGCGTTGGTGCACAGGTTCATGACGACTTGTTGAAGCTGGCTCCAGCTCCCCCGGACCGTCGCATTGCCGGCGTCGAGCGTGGTACGAATCGTGACGGTCGAGGGCAGCATCGCGCGCAGCAGGCTGACGGCCTCCTCGATCACGGGCTGTAATGGGAGTGGCTCACGCTTGTATTCGGAGCGACGGCCGAAGGCCAGGATTTGATCGACGATGCTCCTGGCACGCTCGCCGGCGTTCTTGATCTCCAGCACGTGCCGCCACGGCCCGCTGTTGGGCGTCAACCTGGCGAGGGCCATCTCGGCATACCCGAGGATCGCACCAAGCACGTTGCCGAGGTTGTGCGCGATGCCGCCGGCGAGCGTCCCAATTGCTTCCAGCCGCTGCGCGTCGTGCAGGCGGGCTTCGAGCTCCGCCTTCTCTGCGACCGCCTTGGCGCTGGCTCGCAGACGGAGATAGAGGTGACCGAGATACAGGACCAACGACACCGCTGTCACATAGAGAAGGATGCGAAAGACTCGCGCGCGCGACACCGACCGGCGGTAGTCTTCGGCGACGAGGTCTTGCACCACGCGCCCCCGCCCCGTGATCCGCGCGGTGAGCAGGCGGTTCAGGAGGTTGTCGGACGCGGGGAGCGTCGTGAGGATCAATCGTCCATGCGCGACGAGCGCGCGGGCATCTTCGCGTAGCGCGCGGCGTACTGGCCGTTGTGCGAAGTCGGCGAGTGAGCGGCTGACGGCGGTAATGGCCCGCTCGTCCGACGGCTCACCCACGAAGCGGAGCATCGCGTTCGCCAGCGTGCCCACGGCCTGTGCAGCGGCGGGATCCTTCGTGCCGGGAAGCAGGGCGAGCCGCCGGCTGACGTGCGCGAAGTACGCCAGCGAGT
>JBOGIN010001017.1:0-5212 GCA_050742275.1 Vicinamibacteraceae bacterium | reverse complement strand
GCCCTTCCCCTTCCCCGCTATTCCGCACGCAAGGCCTTCACGGGGTCCACCGCCGTCGCCCGGTGTGCGGGCACGTAACTGGCCAACACCGCCGCTGCCACGAGGCCGAGCGAGACGACGATGTATGTCATCGGGTCGAGAGGGCTGATCCCGAAGAGAAGGGAGTCCATCAATCGCGTGAGCAGCGCGGCGCCGGCCAGTCCGCAGACCACACCCATGGTCGCCAGGACCAGCCCGTGGCGGACGAACATTCGTTTGAGCTGTTCGTGCCGCGCGCCCAACGCCACGCGAATGCCGATTTCCCGGGTCCGCTGCGACACCGCGTAGGCAATCACACCGTAGATGCCAACAATACCGAGCAGCAGCGCCATGCCCGCGGCGATTGCCAGCATCACGAGCGTGAATGACGTTCGCGCGAGCGAGCGCTCGTACACGTCTCCCAACGTGCGGATCTTGGCGAGCGGGACGTCCGGATTCACGGACCACACAGCACTGCGGAGCTCTTCGAGAAACGCCTCGGTGCCCGCCCGGTTGCTGCGGATGGCGAACGTCGCATACCGGACAGCCTGGATCTGCCAGTCGAAGAAGTTCTCAGTGAGCACTGGCCAATACGCGATGGCGGGCGCCGGTTCGTGCACCCCGTTGTCATGGACGTCTCCGACGACACCAATGATCTCGCGCCAGGGATTTTCAGTGCTCTCGCGGATGCGCTTGCCGAGCGCCGCTGCCGGTTCCCGCCACATCTCACGCGCGAGGTTCTCGGAGATTACCGCCACCGGTCTGTGCTCGAACAGCTCCGCCCATGTGAAGTCGCGGCCGGCAACGAGCGGGATGCCGACGACCCGAAAGAATCCTGGCGACACGAACTTGAATCGGCGCACGGGAGGGTTCCGCCCCTCGCTAAGTGCCTGATCTTCGGTGTAGAGCACGGATGTGCCACCGCCCTCCATCGGCGGGAAGTTCATGAACGCCACCGCTGAGACGCCGGGAACAGCGGCAATCCGATCACACATTTCCTGCTGCATGCGAAAGACGCGGTCCGCGTCTGCCACCTGTGTTTCGGTAATCAGAATACGCGTCAACTGCACATGGTCAGGCTCGCTGAATCCAGGCTGAACGCCGCGCAACACGAGGAAGGTGCGAATCATGAGGCCGGCACCAACCAGGAGCATCAGCGCCAGGGCCACCTGGACGATGACCAACGTGTTGCGAGCGCGATGGCGCTCCTTGCTCGCGCTCGATGTGCGGCCGCTGTCTCGAAGCGCTCGCGCGATCTGCGGGCCGGCATGCTTGGCCACCGGAATGCACCCGAAGAGAAGGCCCGACAGCACCGAGACCATAAGCGCGAACACCAGGACCGTCGGATCAATGGTTATCTCGCCGAGGCGCGGCAGCGTTACAGGTCCGACAGCGATGAGGACCCGCAGGGCGGCAAACGCAAGCGCCAACCCGAGCGCTCCGCTGAACAGCCCCAACACGAGGCTCTCGGCAAGGAGCTCGCGAGCGATCCGGCCCCGTCCAGCGCCAAGCGCGGCGCGGATCGCCAGCTCCTGCTGGCGTCCTTCCGCCCGCACCAGCAGGAGGCTCGCCACGTTGGCACACGCGATCAGAAGCACCATGCCGATGGATCCCATGAGCACCCACAGCACGCTCCCGACATTACCGACGACCTCCTCCTTCAGTGGGCGCAACGCCGGGGTGAGCCGGATGCTCTCGAAGAACCCCCGGCCGATTCCCGGAAATGGCGGCCAACTGTCCAACCAGATGGGAATCATCCGAGCGACGTCGGCGTTGGCTTGCGCCAGCGTCACACCGGGCGCGAGTCGTGCGAGTCCTTGATAGTCGAACTCTCCCAGGTTCATGTTCTTGCGGTCGAAGCGGAGTGGCCGGATGAGGTCTGGATCCTCGTCCAGGAATCGGAAGTCCTTGGACATCACGCCGATGACAGTCTGCGCCTCGGAATTCACCATCAAGCGACGGCCAATGACCGATTCGTCGCCACCGAACCGCCGTTGCCAACAGCCGTAGGCGAGTATTACCGTCCCCGGAACCCCCGGCGTATGGTCCTTCTCCGAGAACCGGCGTCCAATCAGCGGCCGCACGCCGAGCGCCTGGAGCGTGCCGTGACTGACCCACAGGCTCTCGAGTCGTTCAGGGTCACCGAGCCCGGTCACGTCGCCACCGCCGATCGCCCAGACGCCGAGCTCCTGAAAGGTCCGCGTCTCGTCGCGGTATGTGGCGAGTAGCGCCGCCGACATCGGGATCTCGCCCGATTGGCTCGCGGCGGTGGCCGTGTGTGTGAGGCTCACCAATTCATCAGCGTCAGGGAAGGGCAGCGGCTTGATTAGCACGCCGTGGACGACGCTGAAGACGGCGGTGGTGGCGCCGATGCCGAGCGCCAGCATGAGGCTGGCGACGAGCGTGAACCCTGGTGCGCGCCGCAGCGCACGCAAGCCGTAGCGGACGTCCCGACCGCAGTCTTCAAGGAATGCGGAACGAAACTCATCCCGCGTGCCCTCTTTGACGCGCTCCATGCCGCCGAACCTCACCATCGCGTGGCGGCGGGCCTCGGCTGAATTCATGCCTGCGCGCAGGTTCTTCTCGATCTGCTGATCGAGGTGAAAGTGGACCTCCTCGTCCAGGCCGTATTCGATCTCCTGGCGTCGTGCGATCGACCGAATCCTGCGCCAGGCTTCCTTGAACCAGCTCATGAGAGCTCCCCGCGCGACGCTAATCGAGCGTGGCTTGCAGCACCAGATTCACAGCTCGTGACATGCGCTGCCACTGCTCGATCTCGTCGCTGAACCGTTTGCGTCCCTCGCGCGTCAGCGAGTAATAGCGCGCGCGGCGGTTGTTCTCGGTCACCTTCCATTCGGATCGAATGAGGCCTTGCCGTTCGAGCCGGTAGAGCGCCGGGTACAGGGTGCCCTGCCCGAGCTGCAGGACGCTCCCCGACCATTGCTCGATGCGCTCGGTCACGCCCCACCCGTGCATGGGCTCGAGCTGCAGCGCCTTGAGCACGAGCATGTCGAGCGTCCCCTGCAGAAGGTCGCCTTTTTCCTTGCTCACATCGCTCCTTTCGATAGACGAATGAAGAATAGCCCTTGTTCCTTTCGACTGTCAAGGGAACCGGAATCTCACGGTGTCCACCGGTACCAACCGTCACGAGATGTGCGTTGCTCGCACCGTTCGCCAATCGAGCCACATGGAGGAGTGATCAATAATGGTTATCCAACTCATCAGCTTTCCACTCGAAGTCTTGGAGCTCGATATGCGCTATCTCGCCACGTTGTTGCTCGGTGCCGCCGCCGCGCTGTTCGCGGAACCTTCGCCGGTCGCCGCTCAAATAGACGCGCGAATGTTCCGGTATCCCGACATCTCCGCGACGCACATCACGTTCGTCTATGCGGGCGATATCTGGATCGTTCCCAAAGAAGGGGGCGTCGCGTCGCACCTCAGCTCGCCGGCGGGTGAAGAGGCGTTTCCCCGCTTCTCGCCGGACGGCTCGAAGATTGCCTTCAGCGCCAACTACGACGGCAACCTGGACGTGTACGCGGTACCGGCGATGGGCGGCGACCCGGTGCGCATCACCTATCACCCCGGCGCCGATCGGCTCGTGGATTGGCATCCGGACGGCACACGCGTGCTCTTCGCCTCACAGCGCGAGAGCGGCCGGCAGCGCTTCAACCAATTCTTCCTGGCGTCCGTCCGGTCCCTCCGGGACCCGACAAAACCAGCACTGGTTGGCGGCGCGCCTGCGGCGAGCCGCGGAGGCGGTCTGCCCGAAAAGCTGCCGGTCCCCTACGGCGAGTTCGCCGCCTTCTCGCCCGACGGCAAGGAGCTCGTCTACCTGCCGCAGTCGCAGGCGTTCCGTACGTGGAAGCGGTACCGCGGCGGCTGGGCGCCCGATGTGTGGCTGTTCAACCTGGCGAGCCTCGACGCGAAGAACATCTCCGCCAACGACGCGATCGACGAGCACCCGATGTGGCATGGCAACACGATCTACTTCACCTCGGACCGCGGCCCGGCCCAGCGGCACAACATCTGGGCCTACGACCGGTCGAGCGGAGCGACCCGCCAAGTGACACACTTCGACGAGTTCGACATCACGTTTCCCGCCATCGGCCCGAGCGACATCGTCTTCGAAGCGGGTGGACGCCTCTATCGGCTGGATCTCCAGAGCGAGAAGGTCGCCGAAGTCCCCATCCGCGTCATCACCGATCGCTCGACGCTCAAGACGCGCCTCGTCCCGGTTGGCGAGTCGATACAGTCGGCAAGCGTCTCGCCGACGGGCAAGCGCGCCGTCTTCGAAGCGCGCGGCGATGCGTTCACGGTGCCGGCCGAGCACGGACCGGTCCTCGACGTGACGCGCAGCTCCGGGGTTGCGGAGCGTTATCCGCGCTGGTCGCCCGACGGCAAGACCCTCGCCTACTGGACCGACCGCACGGGCGAGTACGAGCTCGCGCTTCGTCCGGTGGCCGAAGCGGGCAAGGAGCGCATCGTTACGAAGCTCGGTCCAGGTTACCGGTATCCACCGCACTGGTCACCAGACAGCAAGCGCATGGCGTTTGCCGACGAGAAGCTGCGGATCCACCTCTATGACATCGCGCGCAACGAGGTGAAGGCGATCGATCGAAGCCCGGTCTTCATGGACAACGGGACGCTGGAGCGCCTGGCCGTCCGCTGGTCGGCCGACTCTCGCTGGATCGTCTGGGCGCGGCCCGACGCGGAGACGCGCAACGGCGCGGTGTTCCTCTACGACACCAAGACCGCCGCGCGCCACCAGGTGTCGTCTGGCTACTTCCAGGATTCGAGCCCGGTCTTCGATCCGGGCGGCAAGTATCTGTACTTCTTCTCGAACCGCCAATTCGAGCCGGTCTACAGCGACTTCGACAATTCGTGGACCTACGCCAACGCCACGCAGATCGTCGCCGTGCCGCTGAGAAAGGACGTTCCCTCGCCGCTTGCCGCGCGCAACGACGTCGAGGGAGAAGACGAAGCGGAGGAGGAAACGACCGAAGAGAAGAAGGATGAGGCAAGCGAGCCAGAGGAGCCGGAGGACGAGCAGGACGAGAACGATGAGGCCGGCGAGAAGAAGGTGGAGATCCCCACGCCGGTAGAGATCGACGTCGAGGGCTTCGAGGCGCGAGCCGTAGTGCTACCGCCAAAGCCGGGCAACTACGCCGATCTATTTGCCGTGGAAGGGAAGGTG
>JBOGIN010001016.1:0-2229 GCA_050742275.1 Vicinamibacteraceae bacterium | reverse complement strand
GCCAACTTCATCGAGATCGAAACGCTGGGCCCGTTGCACCAGCTCGAGCCGGGCCAGTCGCTCGAGCATGTCGAGCGCTGGTACCTGTTCAAGGATGTGTCGCTGGGCCAGGACGAGGCCGCGATTGAGAGCACGCTCACGCCGCTCCTCAAACAAGCTTCCGCGCCCTGATGCCTGCTGACGCCTGACCCCTGACGCCTTCTTCACCCTCGCTCGCCCGGGACGATTGGAATCCGCAGTCGCTCGGTGCCGCGCACGACATCGAGGTGCGTTTCTACGCGCACCCGGTCGTCGGTCAGCAGCCGGTGAAGATCGTCGATGCCGCCGATGACCACGCCATCGAGCCCCACGATGACGTCGCCGCGCCTGAGGGCGGCCCGCGCCGCAGGCCCGTCCGGCTCGATCGACACCACTTGAACACCGGAGTCCGTCGCGAGCTGATGGTGGTGGGCAACCGCGCGCGGCAACGGCGCATTCTGTCCAGCCACACCGATGTAGCTGCGACGAATACGGCCATCACGCATCAGCCGACTGGCCACGTAGCGCGCGGTGTTGCTGGCGATAGCAAAGGAAATACCCTGTGCCGGCAGGATAATGGCCGTGTTCACGCCGACGAC
The DNA here is from genome assembly GCA_050742275.1 of Vicinamibacteraceae bacterium. Lineage (GTDB taxonomy): Bacteria > Acidobacteriota > Vicinamibacteria > Vicinamibacterales > Vicinamibacteraceae > WHTT01. The sequence continues at coordinate 1,612 of JBOGIN010001016.1, read as the reverse complement.
CTCGCCCGTGGAGCTGACCAGCGGTCCGCCCGAGTTGCCCGGGTTGAGCGCCGCATCCGTCTGAACCACGTCATCAATGAGGCGGCCGGATCGTGCTCGCAGCGATCGCCCGAGCGCGCTCACGACGCCCGCCGTCACCGTGCACTGAAAGCCGTAAGGATTGCCAAGCGCGATGACGAGCTGTCCAACCCGAATGGCTTTCGAGTCTGCGAAGCGAAGCGCCGGCAGCGCGTCACGCTCCGAGACGCGCACGAGCGCCAGATCGGTCTCTGGATCGTTTCCCACCAAATCGCCGGCGAGCGTTCGACCATCCGCCAGTTGCACTCGCAACGCCGCTGCACCCGAGACGACGTGGCTATTGGTCAGGATGAAGCCGTCCGGCGTAAAGAGAAAGCCAGACCCGCTGTGAGACGGCTCGAACGGGTCTTTGCTCTGGCGTGCTCGCCCGCGCGGATGCTCGCCCTCGATCTTGATCACTGAGGGTGCGACCTCGGCGACCGTTCGCGTCACGGCACGCGAGTACGCATCGAGCAGCTCCTCGTCCGGACGTGGAGTAAGTACTGATTCGGCGGCGTCCATTACAGGGTTACCAGGCCGCGCCTCAGTGCACGGCGCACGAGCTCGGCGCGACTGCTCGCACGCAGCTTGCCGTAGATAGATGCCACGTGAAACTTGACGGTGTGCTCGCTGATCCCAAGCGCGACGCCGATACGGCGATTCGAGAGACCCTGCACGAGCAGCTCCAGCACCTGGCGCTCACGTGGCGTCAACGACTCGTCGACCGGCAGCATCGTCGAGCCGCCATCCCGATCGACGTCGAGCGTGACCTCGGCGATCCCGTTCACGGCAGTCGCTCGGCGGCGCGGCGCGTCGCGCAACCAGCCCGGCAGCACGGTCAACCCTGCGTCGATCGCCGCAGAAGCGGCGACAATCTGCGTGGCGGACGCCCGCGCTGGGATCACTCCTCGCGCCGCCACTGGCAGCTCCAGAAGGCCGTCGGCCGCCGCGGGATCGTCATCGAGCACCAACAGCCGCGCAGCGCGTCCCACGGACCTCGCGACGCTGCGCGCCAGCTCGAGACCGTCCACGATGAGAAGGTCGTCCACGTCGGTCAACGCCAGGCCGGCAAGGTCGGTCGACCACACCTGCAGCGAGGCGTCTGCCGACGCCAGCGCGCTCATCAGCGCCTGCCGACGTGCTGCCGTGGATGCCACGACGACGACCGATCTCATTTCGTCTGGGCCGTCTGCTGCTCGTTGAGGCGCGCCAGACCAGCACTGGCTGGCTATGCCGCGCGCCGCTCGCCCACGGTGACCGAGAGCCGAAGCGTCGAGCCGCCCCGAAGCAGGTCGAGCCCGATCGACTGGCCGACACGCTCCGGCCGCAGCGCCGCTTGCAGCTCCTCGACGTCGGAGAGCTGTTCGCCGTCGCAGCCAAAGACGAGGTCGCCGACCCGAACGCCCGCGGATGCGGCCGGGCCTTCTTCTTCGACGCCCACAACGAGCAGCGCGGTGCGCCTCCCCTCGGCCACGCGCTGGTCCGCAGGCAGGCGTACCCGCTGCAAGGCAACGCCTAGATATCCCCGACGGATACGGCCATGCGCCTGCAGTTC
>JBOGIN010001015.1:0-6253 GCA_050742275.1 Vicinamibacteraceae bacterium | reverse complement strand
AGGGAGAGGCGGGAGTCCGCCTGGTCGCCCAGGATGCGGCCCAGCGTGAAGTTGCCCCCCGACGCCCGGGCGCGCACCTCCACGCCGGGGAGGCCTGCCAGCTCTCGCCGTAGCGCTTGAGCGATCTCCTCGTTGGAGCGCGTGCGCTCCTCCTTGCGCGTCAACTGGATGTTCATCTCGCCGGTGTGCGTCGAGCCGCCGCGCCACCCGCCGCCGCCGCCCTCCGTGAAGATGCTCGTCGTCTCTGGAACGGCCTTTCGGGCCATCTGTTCGAGCCGCTTCATGACCTCTTCGGTCCGCTCGATGCGCGTGCCGACAGGCAGCTCGATATCTACCTCGACCTCGCCCTCGTCGGTTTGCGGCATCAGCTCGAAATGGAGCAGCGGCAGTATGACGAGGGCAAGAACGAACAAGCCCGTCCCGACAGCGAGCACCGTCGGCCGGTGAGCGAGCGCGCGGTGCAGGAAGCCGCGGTACCCGTCATCGAGCCTCCCGAACCACCGCTCGCTCGCCTCGAACACTCGGCCGCTCCACCCGGTCCGCGCCTCACCCTTGGCGGGCACCTTCAGCAGCGTCGCGCACAGCACCGGCACGAGCGTCACCGCCACGAACAGCGACATCATGAGCGAGAAGATCACGACGATTGAAAGCTGCTTGAAGAGGATGCTCGAGAAGCCGGCGAGGAAGAAGAGCGGCACGAAGACGGCGATGTGGGTCAGCGTGGAGGCAATGATTGCCGACCAGATTTCCTCGCTGCCCTCGATGGCCGCCTGCACCCGGTCCTTGCCCATCTCCATGTGCCGCTGTGTGTTCTCCAGCACCACAATCGACGCGTCGACGATCATGCCCACGCCGAGCGCGAGGCCGCCGAAGGTCATCGTGTTGAGGGTGTAACCGCCGAAATACAGGAGCGCGAACGTGCCGATAATTGAGATCGGGATCGAGGTGCAGATGATCAGCGTCGAGCGAAAGCTGCGCAGGAAGATGAAGATGATCAGGACGACCAGCACGGAGCCGAGCAGCACCGCCTCGCGCACCGCGGCAATCGACTGATTGATGAAGACCGACATGTCTCGCGTGACGCGCAAGCTGAGGCTCGGCATGTCGCGATTGATGCGCTCCACCTCCGCGCGGATCCGCTCGGCCACGCCCACCGTGTTCTCGCCCGACTGCTTCGTGATCATCAGGCGGATGCCAGGCTTTCCATCGAGCGTCACGAACGAGCGCCGGTCCTCGGTTCCGTCGCGCACCTCGGCGACGTCTCTGAGGTACACCGGCACCCCAAAGTCCGACGCGCCGGTCTGCGGCGTCGTGGACGCGCCGCCTCCACGCGTCATCACGGCGATGTCGCGAATGTCGTCCAGGCTCGTGAACTGGCCCGGGCTGCGCAGCAGATACGTCAGGTCGCCTTCGTCGATCTCGCCGACCGGGACGTTCTGATTCTCGGCCTGGAGGAGCTGCACGATCTGGTCGACCGGCAGCCCGAGCGCCGTCGTCTTCTCGCGCGAGAGCTCGACGAGAATCTGTCGTGCGAGCCCGCCGCGCACGTCGACCGCGGCCACGCCCGCGATGCGCTCGAAGCGCGGCATGAGATCGTTCTCGGTGAGCTCGCGCAGCGTCACCGGATCGAAGTCGCCCGCGACGGCGATGAAGACAATGGGAAACTGCGACGCGTCGAACTTGTAGAGCGTGGGTTGCTCGGCGTCCTCTGGAAGCTGTTCCCGTAACCGATCGAGGCGGGCCCGCACATCATCGGCCGCCACCTCGATATCGGTGCCCCAGGTGAAGTTGAGACGCACCTGGCTGCTGCCTTCGCTCGACTCTGAGTTGATCTGATCGAGGCCCGCCACGGCGGCGACGGACCGCTCGATCGGCCTGGTAATCGACTCCTCGATCTCGCGCGGACCGACACCCTCGTAGGTCACGCGGATCGTCAGGCTCGGCATCTCGAGATCCGGCATCAGATCCACGGGCAAGCGAAGGAGCGCCACGGTGCCGAGCAGCAGGACGACGCTGCAGAGCATGAAGACGGTGACGGGACGATGGATGGCGAGGCGCGGGATGCTCATGGGGAGCTCCTAATCTTCACTACGTGGCTTCGGGCGCGTGGGCCTGTTCTCGGCGCGAGACGTTCCGCCCGCGGGACGCTGACCGGCCACCCGCACGGGGTCACCGTGTCGGAGGCCTGCCGCGCCGGTGGTGATGACCCGCTGCCCTTCGCTCAGGCCACCCACGACCTCGACCTGTTGAGGCTCCTCGATGCCGGTGCGAATCTCCGTGAAGCGCGCTGTCTCCTGGTCCACGAGAAAGACGCCGCGCCGGCCTTCGCGGTCGACCACCGCGTTTCTGGGCACCACGAGCGTATCTGCGCGATGCGCGGTCTGCAGGCTGACCCGGGCGTACATCCCGGGCTTCAACCGCGAGTCCGAGTTGGGGATCTCGACTTCCATCTGCGCGGTACGGGTCGCCGGGTCCAGCACCGGCGCGAGACGTGCCACACGACCCTTGAAGGTCTCGCCCGGATAGGCGTCTACCTGCACGACAGCGGACACGCCCGGCTGGACCCGCCGGAGATCCTTTTCAACGAGGTTCACGATCAGGCGGACGAGGCTGATGTCCACCACCGAGACGATCGCGCCGGCCGGCGACACCTGGACGCCCGGATCGACGTACCGCCGCCCGACGAAGCCGTCGACTGGCGAGACCACACGGGTGTTGGCGAGCGTAATGCGCAACTCCTCGAGGCGAGAGCCCGCCTGCGAGAACTGCGCGCGGGCAAGATCGAGCTGCGCTCGCGCCGACTGCCCCGCCGCTTCGGCATCTTCGAGCGCCTGCTGGGCGAGAATCTTCCGCTCGAACAGGCTGCGCGACCGTCGGGCGTTCGATTCCGCGAGGCCGAGGTCCGCTTCCCCTTGTCGAATCGTGGCCTTGGCGACCTCGTAGGCCGACTCCTGCTGTCGCACCTGCTCGCGCAGCTCGCGGTCCTCGACGAGGGCCAGGCGTTGACCGCGCCGCACGGGATCGCCGATGCGGACGTCGACCGCCTCGAGCCGGCCGCTGACCTTTGGCGCCACGTCCACGGTCTGTGCGCCGACCAGGTTGCCCACGACGGTCAGGTTGGCGCTGACCTCGCTACGCGTGACCTCGCCGAGCTCGACGGTCGCGGTCGTGAGCTCGCCGCCCATGCCGCCCCCGGGACCGCCCGTCGGTCGGCGCTCCGAGGCCGGCGTGCCGGAGCGGCTATAGAAAAAGACGCCTGTGGCGACGGCGGCGAAGAGCGCGAGGGCGATGAGAGACTTCCGCATATCAGCTATCAGCTATCTACCATGAGCCATCAGCGTTTGGCCATTACGTGACAAACCCGTAGCCCCGCGCTACGTCCCCGGCGTTGACCGCTGACAGCCGACTTCATTGGGGCGTCGGGGGGCCATTGCCTGTTCCGCCGCCATTCGCCCCGTTTCCTCCGCCACCGGCGCCGCCCGTGCCGCCGCCAGGCGCTCCGCCACTCCCAACGCCGCTGCCGAACCCGCCCGCTCCACCACCGGCGCCTCCAGTGGTGAAGCCGCCACTCTCCGATGCGCCAAACGACAGACCACTGCCGCCCGGCGCGAGCTGAACGCGCTCGAACTCCACCAGCGCCTTGCGATGGTCGAGCACCGCACGCAACTCGACGTTGGCCGCATCCGCGAGATCGCGCTGCGCCTGCACGACGAAGAACGCCGTCGAGAGGCCGACGTCGAATCGGGTCTGTTCCGCATCGAGCCGCTTCTCGGCCAACTCGCGCGTCGCACGCGCGGCTTCCACCTGCTCGAGCGCGCTCTCCACTTGCAGCGCTGCGTTCGTCACTTCGGTCGCGACCTGGAGCTCGAGCGCTTCCAGCTCCATACCCGCCTGCTGTCGTTCGAGACGGGCACGTTGGTAGTTGGCAGACGCCGGATTCCCACCGATCGGGTAGCTCAATTGCACCTCGATGTTCCAGGTCGGGAAATCACGGCCGGTCATCCGCTGAAGCGCGTCTCCAAAATCCCCGGGAATGGTTTCGGAGATGTCGCCGCCCAGACCACCCTCGCGAAGGATTTCCGTTCCACCAATACCCTGAAGCCCATACGACGCCACCACGTCCAGCGCCGGCAGCGACTGATTCCTGTAGAGACGCGTCGTGAGATCCGTCGCGTCCAGGCCGCGATGCGCTTCCGCGAGATCCGTGCGGCTGCCGAGCGCGTTCTTCAGCGCCGCCGCGACATCGATCTCCTGCTTGCTCACACCCGGTTGGTCGACCGGATTGAGTCGTGCCTGCCAGCGCGGGTCGTCCGTCCCGGTAACGATCAAGCGCTTCAACGACAGCTCGGCGATCCGGCGTGTGGCTTCCGCCTGCCCCAATGCCTGCCGGCGAGCCGCCGCTTCCGCTTCCGCCTGCACCACGTCGAGCGGCGCCATCGCGCCCACCTCGACCCGCGCCTGATTGTCCTCGACCAGCTTCTCTGCGAGCTCGAGCGACTGCCTCGCAACTCCCACGGCTTGAATGGCGTAGACCAGATCCCAGTAGGCGTTGCGTACGTCCGCGCCGGTGTTGGTCAGCGTGGCGCGCACTTGCACGTTGGCAACATCCCGATCGATTTCGGTCAGCGCAATTTGCGTGCGCGTGTTGTCCGTGCGGAAGTTGCGAAGCAGCGGCTGCGTGAACACCGCGTCCAGCGACGTGTTGTATTGCGGATTGAAGGTATTGAACTCGCTCGAGGACTCCTCGCGGCTGTTCACCCAAGAGAGCTGCAGGTCGCCACCTCCCCAGGGCAGCGCTTGATCTGCGCCGAATGTATAACTCTGGGTGTCATCGGTGACGCGCTCACCGCCCGTGAGCTGATTACGAGGCAACTGCACCGTATTGTTTTGCGTCATCGTTGTCTGGAGGACCGGCAGGTAATTGCTGCGCAAGCCAGTCAGGCTCAGCTCTTCGAGCCGAGGATTCAAGCGCTCGGCGGCGATGGCGGGATTGCGCTCGAGCGCCAGGCTCACCGCTTCGTCCAGGCGAAGGTCGATCGTCGGCGGCTCGGGCGTGGCCGGTTGACCTGGAGACGATTGGCCGGGCGCCGGTTGACCGGCGACCAACCGGCGCTCGCGCACCTGCGCCAGTAGCTCCTCGACGCGCGCATCCGATGCTGGAGGGGTGGTTTGCGCTGCGGCGTTGCCGGCGGTCTCGAGCCCGACAACCCCGGTGAGCACAGCGGCGCACGCGAGGTGCAGGAGCTTCACAACTCCCCCCGAGCGCCCGGCGGATCTTGCGCGCTCTCTTGTTCCTTCTCACGGCGCTCCCAGAACGCCTTGAGCTTTCGCCGCTGCTCCGGACTGAGGATCTTGTACATCCGATAGAGCATGAGCGCACGGGTGCGCCCGAGCTCGCTCCTGGCCTCTTCGACGTGATCGATCGCCTCGCGAACCTTGGCTTCCTTCGTTCCCTCGATGAGCAGCGTGGAGAGATGGCTCTCGCGTCGATCAAGGTCCTCCTTCAGCCGATGGAGATCCGGCAAGAGACTCTGAAAGATGCCTTCGAGCTTGTCCGACTGTTCCTGGGTGAGACCGATCTCGGCCTGACAGAGGTCCCACCGCCACCATTTGCGCGCCTGCTTCTCGTCGAGGGCGCCCCCTGCGGCAGCGTCAGCCACGGGACAGGCTGGCGTGAGGGCCACGGCGAGGCGCGGTGCGCCGGTAAACAACACAACGGTGAGGAGTAATGGGATGGTCCAACGGCGCGGCATGCGCAAGCTTCCTTACGGTGTAAATTACGACGACGGCGAGGGCGCTATTTACGACAAACCTCAATAACACTGCGGCTTAGCGCTTTACATCCTTAACTTGCTCGCCCCGGCAGCGCCGGGGCGGCATGAGGTGCGGGCCGAGGGACTTGCGGGTAGACGCCTCACGCCGTGAGCGTCACCAGCCGCTCGACCGTCTCGCCGATGATGCTGTTGGGCGTCGAGGCGCCGGCGGTCAAGCCGACACGCAGGCGCCCGGCCGGCAGCCACGCTCGCTCCACCGTTTCGCGCGCGGCTCGCGGCGGCTGCGTCGCCGGTGTCACCGGCCGGTGGCGGATCTCGTCGGCCGAGACGAGGCACCGGGGCTCCGCCACGTGGAAGGTGGGAACGCGCTCCGCACAAATGCGCGCGAGGTTACACGTGTTGCTGCTGTTGTAGCCGCCCACGACAAGCATGAGATCGAGCGGATGCTCGTTCAACAACTCGACGATGGCGTCCTGTCG
>JBOGIN010001014.1:0-7694 GCA_050742275.1 Vicinamibacteraceae bacterium | reverse complement strand
GGCCTTCGCTTCCCGCGGCGACGTCGAGACGGAGGGCAGCGTGGCCTCCCACGCGATAGCGCAGACCCATCCCGACCGAGCTTTGGAAGCGCTCGAGCCCGAAGTCGCCGAAGGTGGACGCCACCTGTCCGGCATCTACGAATCCAACGAGCTGAAGCTTCGGATGGACGTCCCAGCGATGCTCGACCGAAAACGCCAGCAGGTGACGATCGGTGTAACGCGAGATCTCGTATCCGCGCAGGGAGCTTCCACCCAATCGCGGCATCATGAAGAACGGGACCTCCGCGTCCGCGCCGCCGACCGTGGACGCCACCTGGCCGCGCAGCGCGAGCACGTGCTTACTGGTTCCTGGAACGGCTATGAACTGCCGGACGTCCGCGTCGAACGCGCCGAAGCTCGCACCGTTACCGCGAACTCCCTCGTAGTGTGTCAAGGAGGCTCTGTACCACCCGCCATGCCGCGGCGCCTCGGCCACATCTCGAAGATCCACGACAGCGGCGACGCCGGCTTGGATGAACTGCGCGCCGCCGTCCAGCCCCGGAACAGCCTGCGCCGTGAAGCGCTCCTCGATGGAGGGCACACCCGATTGACGGCCGCGGCCGATGTCATGATTCAGGAAGCCCGCGGTTCCCTCGATGTGCAGCCAGCTTCGTGGCGCGAGCGTCGTGACCAGACTGACGTCGGTCATCCGATCCGAATAGCTCGTGTGCATCGACGTGGACGAAGCCTGGCCGAAGCCAAAGAAGTCTTCCTGGGCAAGATCCGTATACCGGAGACGTCCTCCGACCCTCAGGCCGCCAGCGCCCAGCGGGCGAGAGCTCAAGCTCAGCTCACCCTGAAGATACCCCTTCACTGAGAACAGCATCTCGGCCCGCGCCTGCGCACGCCCTTCGAAGACCGACTTCGTGTAGGCCTGCCCCAGCGCCAGCCCGCCGCCGCTCACGATGCGCCCTGCCCGCGCGGTCCAGCCTTCACCTGTCTGGTTGATCTGCGATAGAAGCGGGCTCCACCAAGACGAGCTGCGCCGCGCCGGGAGGCTGGCGTCGGTCGTGGACGCCTGCTCCCGCGCGTGCTTTCCTGGATCGCCCCCTGGATCGCCCCCTGGATCGCCACTGTCGCTCGGCCTTGCGGGGGATGCTGCATTCGATCCCTGGCCGGCCGAGGATGGAGGGGCCGCGCTAGCTGGCTGGGCCGCCGCGGCAGTGGTGAGGCCAAGCGACGCCAACATCGCACAGGCACACCGTGCCGACCTAGAAACGTTCATCATGCTCTTCTTGCGGGCCACGCCGGCTCGTCCGCACGTCGCTTTGCTAACCGTTGGGCCTCAATAAGGTACGGGAATGCCGCCCAAGTTGCAAGAGCTGTTCACCCTGTCTCCTCCCGCCTCGTCTGTCTGCCCTCCTTTCCTCCTTTCTGAGCGCAAACCTCGGACCACGGCCTTTGATCTCGAGCCACGAGCCCTGAGTCGCGATCCTCGAGCCCTTGAACCCTCAGACCGACCCGTGGATTTCAAACCTCGAATCTCGAGGCTCGAACGGTGAAAGCTCCTCGTCCATCCTTCCAAGCTCGCCGGCGCGCCCAAGCGCGGAGCGGAAGAGGATCGGCCCCACCATCTCGTGCAGCGCGATGAGCGCCACCGTGAGGGTTGCCAACCGATCGCCCCAACCGGGGAATTCCGCCGCGACGAGGATGGCAAGGCCGAGTGTGACGCCAGCCTGCGAGACCAGGCCCATCCACACCATTTGCGCTGGTGGCGAGTCGAGACGCGCCGCACGGGCGCCCAGCGCCGTGCCGACGCGGATGAACAGAAACCGCAACGCCGAGACGCCAATCGCGACCGAGCCTACCTGCACGAGCGCGGCCAGCTGGAGATTCGCCCCAGCGGCGGCAAAGAAGATCACGAGCACCGGCAGGGCGCCGCGCTCGATCGCGTCCCGCAGCGCGTCCCCTTGAGGGGGTGCGATGTTCTCGACCACCAGACCGGTGGCCAGCGCCGCGAGCAGCGGCTCGAAATGAAGCGCAGATCCGAGCCCGCTCAGCAGAGCGCACACGCCGAGCAGCACCACCGTGAGCTCCTGTCCCACCCATCGCAGATACAGCGCGAAGCCCGACCCGACCAGCGCGCCAAACGCAAGGGAACCGAACACTTCCCACGCCAGCCCAGAGACGAGCCCTGCCCCGGCGACGGCAGCGCCGCCGAGAGACCACCTGACCGCCTCCGATGAGAGCGTGAACAGGAGAATCAGCATCAGGTCACCGAGGACCACCACCGCGAGCACCAGCTCGGTCAGCGGCCCACGGGCGCGCCCCTCGGCAATCACCGCAATCGTGACGGTTGGCGAGAACGTGACGGTCACCGTGCTCAGGAGCGCGGAGAGCGTGACACGTTGCAGCGGGTCCGCTTCGGGGACCAGCGGAAGCCACGGCCAGGCCGCCCAATATACGGCCCAAAGGCCCGTCCACATGACGAGGATCGTGACGCCACCCATCGTGAGCATCGCCGGCAGCTTGGGCCGGAGTCGGTGAAGATTGAGCTCCGTGCCGGCGACGAACGCGATGAGCGCCACGGCAACGCCGTTGACAATCTGCAGCTCGCGCGCCATTGCGCTGTTGATGACCTCTCCCAGATAGGGACCGCAGAAGAGGCCAAAGAGCAGATAGCCCGTAATGCGCGGCAGTCGCAGGCGTTCGAAGAGCTCGCCCGCGAGCGCCGCTGCGATGAGGGTGAAGCCGAGCGCGAGGCCGGTGCCGCGCACCGCCACTTCCCCGGGCAGTACTCGGCTCGTGATCAGGTACGTGACGGCCAACACGATCAGCAGCGCGAGCGGGCGGTTCATGCGCTTGGCGTCTCCGCGCGAAGCGGCAAGTCCGACGCGTCGCTCTTGGTGGGCACCAGCACGAGGGCAAGCGCCTCGCTGGCCAGCGTCGCCGCCGACGTGGCGGTGACGATATCCTTTCCGCCCAGAACGCCACCCATCTGGTGAACGTTAAGGGCGAACGCAATGCCGAGCAAGCCGGGTGCGAACAGATACGAGCCGAGATCTCCCGGCGTGACCACGTCGTGCAACCGCGCGGCGACCAAGCCGCCCGCAAGCTTGCCCGAGAGCCTGAGCAGCACCAGCGGGGCGAAGAGCCAGATCGCCGCGACGGTGAGTTGGCAGCTCGCTCCGGCGACCAGAAGCATCAACACGATCACCGGATGCTGAAACTTGGCGAGGCTTTCGCGCACCATCTGCTCGGCACGCCCCGGCGTCCAGGTCCAGAACAACCCGGCGATCATGCCTGCCAGCAGTGGCGACCCCGAGAGGTAGGCCGCGCTCCCACCCAACAGGACGAGCGTGCCAACGATGAAGAGACCACGCTCGGCGCTGCTGTGCGCCCGTTCGAAGAGCAGCCACCCTGCGACCGCAATCGCCAGGCCGACGAAACAGGTGCGCCCAACCGAGATCAGCGCGGCGCCGATGCGTGTGGGGTCGGTCGAAGCGATCAGGGCAATCACCACGCCGCCAACGAGGATGGGGAGGGCGTCATCGAGGTCTGCGATGCGTGTTGCCGTGCGATGCTTCTCGTCGGACGAGGCTTCCACCGATCCGGCAGACGAGGCAGCCGCACAGATACCCAACGTCAACGCCGCCAGCGGCGCGGGCAGGAAGAGCGGCATCCCCCACTGCACGAGCAGGTACCACAGTGCCACCGTCACGAATCCAATCGTGATGAACGACTCGATACATCCGGCAACCAGGAGCGCTCGGTCGCGCGCCGACGGCATCTTGAGCGCCATTCCGACGAAGACACCCAGGACGGCGAGGCCGACCGAGACCACCACGTCGAGGTGGACCAGCACAGTGCGCGACAGCACGCCCGAGAACGCTGGCCCCAGCAACACCCCCAGCGGCACGAAGACGACGGCGGGCGCCATGACAGGCGCCAGGCCCAACGCCGCGTGCCGGCGCAAGAGCCGCGAGAGCAGCAGCCGCACGGGGCGCTCGCGCTCGACCACGCCGACGTCGATAGGGTCGGCGCCACCGATCTCGCGGGACTTCTCGAAAGGACGACGCATAAACAGGCTTCAGGGGTCAGGGATCCGGCGTCAGCAGGGATCAGGCCTGATGCCTGCCTGACCCCTGTTCCCTGACCCCTGACCCCTGACCCCTATTTCTTGAGCGCGACCACCAGATGCTTTCCGCGGCGCTCGATGCCGACGACGAGCCACTGTCCGGGCTTGGCTTGCTGATAGAGACGTTGAACGGCGCCGGGCGCCGGCGCCGATTCGCCACCCACCTGCGTGACCAGATCGCCTGCCGCGAGCCCCGCCGACGCGGCGGTGCTGCGCGGGAGCACGCGCATGACTTCCGCGCCCAGCCCGTCCGCTCGGCGCAGCACCAGACCGAGACCGGCAGACTCGTCGATAGACGCTCTCCCATCGAGCCTGCGGACCGTCGCCTCGATCTCCCGTTTCTGCCCGCGCCGCGTCAGCGAGAGCTTGACCGACCTTCCGGGTGACAGACGCGCGACCCGTGTGTCGAACTCGTCGGTCGCGTAGATTCTTTCACCCCCGATGGCCCACAGGACGTCCCCAATCCGCACCGTCTTGGCGGTAGGCCCCGTCGGATCCACGAACGCAGCCACGACGCCGAGCCGTGCGCCGGTGGCGGCGGCGAGCGCGGGTGTCAGCGCTTGGGTGGTCAGGCCAAGGTCACCGGTGGTGAGTTTCCCCCGCACCAATTGATCGGTGACTCGCTTGAGCGTGTCGGCAGGAACGATCGCCGCGCCGCCTTCGGTCTCCACCAGCATACCGGCCAAGCGGCCATCGAGGGCGAAGACGAACGAGCCGATCGGCGCCGCACCACCGCTGCCCACCGCCCGCAGCTGGGCGCCCCAGCGCACGTCGCGAACCGTGTTCGATCGCCCCACGAACAGCGGACGGAGCGTAGGTCCGCCGCGAGTTCCCTCTGCGGCCGCCAGATAGCGCGGGGTGCCGGCCAGCGCACTGCTGTCCCAGACCAACATGGCGGCCGCGGTCTCGGGCGCCACGTCGAGGAGGACCACCCCGCGTACGCGATCCGCGCTCACGATCGTTGGCGCTTCGCGCGAGCCAATCATGGCCTGCACGCGCGCGCCCGGCGGGAGAATGGCGACCGCGCGATCATTGCGCACACGCAATGCCGGCACGAAGCGCGGCGGCGCCACGGCCGGCGCACGCCAGGCAAACGGCTCGAACGCGGCGCGTGCCTCGTTTGGATCGACGCGCAGCGCGATCAGCGACGAGAGGACGCGCGGCTGGAGCTTCGCGATCGCGCTCGCCAGCTCGTCGTAATCGGCTACCGCGGTCAGCCGTTCCAGCGGCTGCGTGGCGGCCGCCCCGTCCGGCTCAGCCGCGGGATACTGGAAGCGCGCGAGCAGAAATAGCACGGCAATCGACACGACGAGCGTGGCGGCGAGCAGCCGCGTCTCTCGCGTGACGCGCCGAAGAGACAGCCACGACATCGCCCGAGCATATCCAGCGCTCCACGCACCGCGCAACCGCGATACCCTTAGTGACATGTCACGCCGGACGCGCTTGCTGCTGGGGCTCTTGGCTCTTGCCGCATTGGTCGTCGTCGGCGTCGATGTCCTGCGTCAGACCCGCCAGACGCCGCCACTGCTCCCCACGCTGCCGACCGGGTCGTTCAGCATCGAAGCGCCCGAGACCCAGCGTGGGCTCGACAAGACGCCGCTCGTGTATCAGGCGGAGTTCATCGCGCAGTTGACGGAGGCGCTCCGACCGTCGCTGGTGCTGGCGACGCCCGCCATCGGCATGCCCAGCGCGGGCGTCGTCCTGGCCAGGGGGCGCGGCGTGCTCGTCAGCGCGACGAGCGGAAGCGCGCGCTGGACGCTGCAGACGCTCGACGGCCGGGTGGTACGTGCCACCGTTCGCGGGCGTGACCTCGTGCACGGCGTCCTCCTCCTCAGGCCGGGCGAGCCGTTCGACGCCGCGGGCGTGCGGCTGGCCGACCCAGAGCCAGACGAGGTGGGGCCGTTTCTCGCGATTCAGCCCCGTGACGGAACGGCCTCGACGCGCGTCATTACCGCTCCCGGCTCGGCATGGCAGCTCGGGGCGCGCCTTCGGCAGGACGGCGTCCCGCCCGGCTCCACGGTCGTCGATCTGGACGGCGAGTTGGTGAGCTTCATTGCGCCCGGCGTCGACGAAGCGCAGCCGCTCGACGTCGGGCTGCTCGGCGAGATCCTGGATGCGCTCGGCGACCGCCGCGCGCATCGCCATCCCTGGATCGGCGCGGACCTCCAAACCATCGACGGCGCGCTGCGGCGCCTGTTCCCCGCCGGCCGCATCGTGGTCGTCCACGTGGACCCAGGATCGCCGGCGGCGAACGCCGGCCTGCGCCCGGGTGACGTGCTGCAGGGTGTCAGGGTCGGCGACGCGACGCTCGACCGGGCCGAGGCGGTTGCCAACGCACTGCCGACCGCCGCCAGCCTCACGCTACGGCGTGCACCGCCACAGGCAAATGCCGTGGAGGTGAAGGTCGCGGATCTTCAGGTGCCGCGTCCCTTCTTACCGGAAGGCGGTGGTGTCGGTGTTACCCAAGGCATCGGCGTCGCCGTGCGCGTGCTGCCGGGCAGTCGAGCCGCCACGGCCGGACTCCAGAGTGGCGACATCGTTGAAATGATCGACAAGCAACCGGTCGCGACCGCCGCGGCCCTCGCCCGCACGCTTGCGGATCCGGGGCAGCATCTGCTCACGGTCTGCCGGGAAGAAACGCGGCGCTTCATCGTGGTCGCCGGTCCCACTCGCGTCGATGGCGCGAAACCTGCGAACGATCCGGAGGACGAGCCATGACCGTGAGGGCGCGGCTGCGCCACTGGCGTCGGCACGTGCAGGTCGCGTTTCTGCGGCTGACCGGTCTGTCGCGCGTGGCCGAGGAGAACTATCTGCTTCTCGCGGCGATCGGTGTGGGCGTGCTGGCGGGCCTGGGGTCGGCGGCGTTCATGTACTCGTTGCGCGGCGTTCACCATCTGTTCTTCGATTCTCTCGCCGGACGCCTAGGCGCGCTCGGCCCGTCTGCCGTCCTGTTCCTGCCGGCGCTCGGCGGGCTCATTGTCGGTCCGTTGATCGCGCGGTTCGCGCCGGAGGCGCGCGGGCACGGCGTGCCGGAGGTCATGACGGCGGTCGCGACGCGCGGCGGCCGCATTCAAGGCCGCGTCGCCGTCGTCAAGACGGCCGCCTCGGCGATCTCGATTGGCTCGGGGGGTTCAGCGGGTCAGGAGGGCCCGATGGTCCAGATTGGCGCATCGCTCGCCTCCGCCCTGGGCCATCGCCTCGGCATTCCGGCGGATCGCATGCGCACGTTCGTGGCCTGCGGCGCCGCGGGCGGCCTCGCAGCGGTGTTCAATGCCCCCATCGGCGGGGCCATCTTTGCGCTCGAGGTGATCACCGGCGAGCTGACGCCGGCGTTTGGTGCCGTCATTCTCTCGTCCGTCACCGCCACGGTGGTCTCACGCAGCCTGTTTGGCAACTATCCCTCGTTCGCCGTTCCGCGGTACGACGTGGTGAGCGACGTCGAGCTGATCTTCTACGCCGTGTTGGGGCTTCTGGCCGGGTTCGCCGCGACCGGGTTCATTCGGACGCTGTATGCGCTCGAGGAGCGCTTCGATCGATGGGAGGTGCCAACCTGGTTGAAGCCCGCCCTCGGCGGGTT
>JBOGIN010001013.1:0-6156 GCA_050742275.1 Vicinamibacteraceae bacterium | reverse complement strand
TGGTCGGGATAGGGTGGCGCGTCGATCAGTGATGTCCAGGTGGTGTCTGGCGTCGTGGCCGGGTTCCCGTCGGTCTCCGCCTCGTGGATCGCTGTGATGGGCCGCCACCAATTCCAGTAGTACTTGTCGTTGCGGCAGGCGATCGTTGCGTCGGCGCCAGCGAGGCTGACCATCGCGAGCAGCCGGGCGGCGTCGGTGATGTTCAGCTCCTGACTCCGCGCGAGTGACCGGACGATCTCCCCCCACGGCGGCCGGTTCCAAAACAGGGCAACGTCGGTCTGGTCGCGGGTCCGCGTCACGCTGGCAGCCGCGCCGAGCTCCTGGACCTCCGCGAGCTCTTTCGCGTAGGCTCCGCTTGTCAGTCGGTGAGGGCCGCGCGTGCGCAGCGACTCGGCGCTGCGGATGAGAAACGGCTTGACGTCTCCCGTCCAGGAGGCTGGATCGATCGCGAAATCCGGCAACGTGGGCCGCCACTCGCCCGGCTCGCTACCGATGACGACACGCGGTGGTCCGTCGCGACCGTCGTTCTCGCGCGCGGCGAGCATTGCCTGCGCCGCCTGCTCGCCCACCCCGATGCCCCCCGCCTTCGCAGCGCCGTCCGGGATCGCGGCCAGCGACTGATCATACAGGCGCTCCAGCGTCGATTGCTGCTCGGGTATCAGCGCGATCAGCGTTCGATACGCCGCAGTGGCCGCTGCCGCGTCCTTGGAGTACCACCAGGGCGCCGGCGGGGCGACGAGATAGGGTTGGTGGCTGCGCGCGATCGCGTTTACCGCGTCATAGACGGCACCCTGCACCATCGCGGTATCCAGCACAGGGAGCTCCGGCTGCCCGCGCTGCTGCGCTACCTGACCAAGCGCCCGTTCAGCGTATTGGTTCCAGATGATGACGGTATCGGCCGCTTCGCGGTTCGGAGGCCACCAGCGCGAGCGGTCCGCATCAAAAGACTGGCGTTCCTGCGGGATCACGCCCACGCTTCCCACGACTAGTAGGCCGCCGACGAGGGCCGCGTTCGCGGCCAGTGTCGAATACTTTCCGATTGGCATTTGTGCCCTCACAGTCGGAGCAGGCGCCGGCTACGCAACTCCTGACGGACTGAGAGTGTCCGGGGCGAAGGTTGCTCGATTGTTGCTCGAACGTAACGAAATGAAACGAGCGGCCAGCGATGATTGGGGATTCGCGGATATCGCTCAAGCTAAGAGGCGGACGGGTGCTCAAGCGCGTCAATCTAAGACAGACGCGCGGGCTCTCGCGTCAGCGACGTTCGGCAGGTTGGTCGGCACCTTCAACGCGCGGCAGATTCAGCTCGCCGTCGAGGTGATCCTTTGATGCTCTCATCACCGCGATGTGCGGCGGCAGATCTGGCGCCGATTAATGCTTGGCGCTCCGTGGCGGCGGCTTTGGAAATGTCAGGACGAATGAGGCGCCATGGCCGGCTGCAGATTCGACGGCGATGCGTCCGCCATGCGCCTCCATCACGCGCTTGCAGATGCTGAGGCCCAGCCCGTAGCCGCCGGTGCTCTTGGTTCGAGAGCGATCGACACGATAAAAGGGCTCGAAGACACGCTCACGATCCTGCTCAGGGATGCCCGCCCCGTGATCGGTGACGCGCACGACCACGGTATCCCAATTTTGCATGGCCGACACTTCGACGGGCGGGCTCTGCGGCAAGGCATACTTCGTCGCGTTCTCCAGGAGATTCCGCAGGACGGTGCGAACTTTTTCTCCGTCGATATCGACTGGCATGTCTCGCGACATCGAGATCACACGCATGCCAGGCGGCTTGTTCTCAAAGCTCTCCGCAACCGCATGCAGAATCGGCACGAGATTCTGACGCACGGGGCTGACGCCGCGACCACCGTGCAGCCGTTCTAATTCGAGCAGCTCCGCGATCATGCGCTCCATGTCCGCGACATCCGCGGCCATCCCGGTCCGCTGCTCGCTCGGCGGCAGCAGCTCGAGTGCGACCTTCATCCGCGTCAGCGGCGATCGGAGCTCGTGACTGACATCAAGGAGTAGTTGATCCCGGGCGGCGATCATTTCCCGGACCCGACCCACCATCTGATTGAACGCCTCCGTCAGTCTGCCGAATTCGTCGCGCGTCCGATTTGGCAGCGCCACGTCGAGCTCACCGGCGCCGAGCCGGGCGACACCATCGCTCAGTCCACGCAGCGGCCGCAGCAGGCGCTTCAGCACCGTGTGAGCGGTGACCACGACCGCCGTCATCACGAGCAAGAGCAGGATCAGCAGCGTGGCGTGCGCCCCCTGCATCGCCCGCGAGACGTTCCAGGCGAACAGGTAGGACCCACCATCGGGTGCAGCCACGATGTAATAGTGACGCCCGTGGAGGAGACGAGTCCAGCCCCGCAGGCGGCGCTGCCGAACGTCGTCGATGGTTGGCAGATCGCTGACCGTTGACCACGTGCCAGCCGGCCCCTCATACCGCACCTGGAAACCGAGGCGAGCCCTGAGACGCGTCGCGGCTTCGACATCGGGTCCCGTGGCGGCGATCGTGCGCGCCTGCTCTTCGAGGACGCGATCGATCGACGTCGTGACGGCGGGCCTCGCGATGAACCAGAAAAAGCCGCCCACGAGGACCAGGAGGCTCGCGGCCATGACCACCATGATGGCGACGAGCTTGGCGAATACCGACTGGTGGAGACGGTCACTCACGAGCGCCTCCCGTGAAGCAGTAGCCAACCCCGCGCACGGTCCGAATGAACCTTGAACGCTTCGCGTCATCGCCGAGCTTCTGGCGCACGCGACTGACGAGCACGTCAATGGAGCGGTCGTACGCCTCCCAGTCGACGCCGCGCATCGCTTCCATGATGCGGTCTCGGCTCAACACGCGCCCGCGGTTCCGTACGAGGAGGCCGAGGAGCTCGAACTCGGCGCTGGTCAGCGCCAGCGCTTGCCCGTTCACCGAGGCCGACCGGGTCGTCCAGCTCACCTCCAATGGGCCCACTCGTACAATCTCTTCGTCGTCGCGTGCGCCCCGGCGGAGGACCGCCTGCATCCGCGCGACGAGCTCACGCGGCTCGAACGGCTTCGGCAGATAGTCATCCGCGCCGAGCTCGAGGCCGACGATGCGGTCGGCGACATCGCCGCGCGCCGTGAGCATGATGATCGGCAGGGCACTGACTTCGCGCACGTTGCGGCAGACGGTGAGACCATCCGTACCCGGGAGCATGATGTCGAGCACGAGGAGATCGGGCGGATCCGCCTTGAGCGCGCGGAGCCCTGCGTCGGGATGCGTCACGGCACGAACCGAGAACCCGAAGCGGGCCAAGTACTCGGTGAGCAGCGCATTCAGCCGTTGGTCATCGTCGATGATGAGCACGCGCGTCGACGGGCGGCTCGTCACGGTTCTTGCTCCCATGCCTCTCATTCCGTCCGCAGTGCCTGAATCGGCGGGATCAGCGACGCCTTCCTGGCAGGAATGGCCCCAAACCCGAGCCCGATCGTCAACGCCATCGCCAACGACACCAGGAATGCCTCCCAGGGTACGCCGATCTTCCACGTGGTGCTCAGCGCGACCGCGGTGGCACCAGCAGCCCCGACGACGATCCCACCGGCCCAGCCACCAACCGCCAACAGTGTCGCTTCGAACAGAAACTGGATCAGGATGTCCCGCGGCTGGGCGCCGACCGCCATGCGGAGGCCGATCTCGCCCGTGCGTTCCTTGACCGACAGGAGCATGAGCGCGAGGATCCCCGTCCCACCGACAACGAGCGCAATGGCGGCCACCCCAGTGGTCAGTCGGCGCACCGCCTCGACGGCCTCCTGCTGAAGCGCCAAGAACCTGGCCGCGTTCTGGACTTCGAAGTCCGGTTGTTCCTCCGGCCCTATTCGGTGGCGTTCCCGGAGAACAGCAGTGATATCCTGCTCGGCGTCTGCCGTGACGCCCGAGTGGTTGACAGTCACGAAGATGGTGCTCAGCCACGTCGCATTGAACACGCGTCGAAGGGCCGTTCGGATGGGCACCACGACCTGATTGTCCTCGTCGCCGCCGGCCAGGACACCCTTTGGCGCAAACACGCCAATGACGTCGAACGGGATGTCACGGATGCGCATCGGCTGGCCGACCGGATTGTCATCAAACAGCTCCTCGGCGACCCGCGCACCGAGGACCGCGACACGCCGCGCGCGGCGATTGTCCTCGGCATCGAAAAATCGACCGCTCTGAACCTGGAACCGTCGCACGGTCGGGAAGTCGGGCGCGGTTCCGAGCACCTTGGTGTTCATGGCCGAGGCGCCCGCTTTGACCTCGACCGGCGTTTCAATGCCCGGGACAGCGTCGGCGACCCGCTCCAGCGTCGCGATCGCCTCGAGATCCTCTACCCGAAGCGTGGTGACGGTTCCTTCCACCTCCTTCCGCGCAACGAGCGGTTTCACCGCTGTTGGTCTCACCACCAGCAGGCTCGCGCCGATGCTCTCGATCCGCCGCCGAATATCCGTTTCCGCCCCTGCACCGATGGCGCTCGTCAGGGCGACGGCTGCCACGCCCGCCGTGACGCTCGACACCGCGAGGGTTGCCCGCAGTCGGTGCGCGAAGAGCGCCTTGAGCGATGGGCCGATGCTGCGGCGAAGCTTCATCGGAGCGCGTCTGCGGGATGTAACTGCGCCGCCCGGCGCGCCGGTAGTACGCCGGCTAGCAGTCCTGTGACCGCCGAGGCGGCGATGCCGACGAGCACTGCCTCCCATGAGAAGATCTCGCCCAGCTGCAGCCGACGCGCCACGATCTGGGCCCCGACGTAGCCAAGCAGCAGGCCGCCGACCCCTCCGCTGAGGATCGTGGCTACCGTCTCGGTCGCGAACTGCAGGCGGATGTCTTCAGGCCGGGCGCCGACGGCGCGCCGCAGGCCGATCTCGCCGACACGCTCGCTGACCGACGAGAGCATCAGCGTAGCCGCCACGATCCCGGCGACCAGCAGCACAATGCCCGCCACCAGCGGCAGGTACAGCCCGAGGACGCGACCAATCCAGGCCATGTTCCTTCGTACCTCGATCGAGGTCGCGACCCTGAAATCGTCGAGCTGGTCCGCGACCAGCCCGTGACGGGCACGCAAGACACCTTCGATCTCCCGCGCGGTCTCCTCTTGCCGAGCCGGGTCCTTCACCAACACCCTGGCCGCCGCGATCGTGTCGACGTTCGTCACGCGGCGCATCAGCGTCGAAATCGGCACGACGATTTCGTTGTCGAGGTCCATCCCGTGCATGTCGGTCCCGAACGGTTCGAGCAGGCCAATGACACGAAACGGGACCGCGCCAATCCGGAGCTCGGCATCCAGCGGGTCCTCACGCCCGAACAACGTCCGCGCGACGGTTTCGCCGATCACGGCCACGCGGGCAGACGTCCTCACGGCCGCCGCGTCGAAGTACTGCCCGCGAGTGACGGTCCGCGCCCACACCTGATCACCGCGTTCGGACTGGCCGAGGACGCGGACGGTCGCCGTCGTGTCCCGATATCGCACGACGGTTGAAACATTCTGCTGGGGATCCCAGTCCTCGACCTCGGAACCCTCTTCGGCGACTGCGGTCTGGTCGTCGATCGTCATCCGTGCTGCACCTGCCGCGCCGGCTCGCGGGCCGCCCATGTGCCGGCCGCCGCCTGCCATGACCAGAATCGACGCCTCACCCAACATCCGGCTGAGGGTCGTCAAGACCTTGGCCTGCATCCCCTGTCCGACCGACACGGCGACGGTGAGCGCCGCGACACCCACGAGACTGCCGAGCATCATGAAGGTGCTCCGCAGCCGGTACCGAGCCATGGCTCGCAGGCTGTGCGTGAGGAGACGTGTCGTCCTCATCGGACCTCCCTACCCTGAGCAACGTCGAAGGGCCTGTCCTGAGCGAAGCCGAAGGGCTCCAGCACGTTCGTGAGCGGCGCCCGGTCATCATCTGCGACGAGACGACCCTGCTCGAGTCGCACGACGCGCCGGGTGTGGGCGGCCATCGCGAGATCGTGCGTCACCAAGACAATCGTTCGGCCAGACTCGTTTAACGTTTGAAAGATGCCCATGATCTCCCCTGCCGACTGGGCATCCAAGTTCCCGGTGGGTTCGTCGGCGAGCAGGAGATCCGGGTCGTTGACGAGTGCCCGCGCGATGGCGACGCGCTGCTGCTGGCCACCGGACAGCTCGGATGGCGTATGGC
>JBOGIN010001012.1:0-2051 GCA_050742275.1 Vicinamibacteraceae bacterium | reverse complement strand
CCTCGCCCGTGAACGTCCGGTCGGGCATCGCGTCGATCGTGACCTCCGCGGGCTGTCCCGGGCGGATGGAGGGGATGTCGGTCTCGTCCACCTCCACCTGCGCCTCGATGACCGACATGTCCGCAATCGTCAACAGCACCGTGCCCGGATTGTTCATGGTGCCCACGACCGCCGTCTCTCCCTCCTCGACGGCGCGGCGCACCACGAGGCCGTCGATGGGCGATTCAATGCGTACTTTGCTCAACTGATATCCGGCATTGGCGACCGCCGCCTCCTGCTCGCGCACGCGCGCGCCGAGCGTCTTGAGCCCCTGCACGCGCGCCCGCAGATCGGCTTCGCTGACCTTGAGGTCGTTCTGGGCCTGGTCGAGCGCCTCGCGCGTGGTCAGTTGCTGGGCCCACAGCTCCTGCTGGCGCCGCAGGTTCTCTCGGGCGAGCTCCACGGTCTCACGCGCGGCCTCGATCGTCGAGTCCTGCTCGGTGAGCTGCGATCGCGCCGCGGCCAGGCTCGCCTGATTCTGCTGGTATTGCGACCGGAACATGCGCGGGTCGATCTCCATGAGGAACTGACCCGCCTTCACGCGTTGTCCTTCGTCGACGGCGAGCTGCGTGATGCGGCCGGCCACGTCTGCGCTGATCTCGACCGTCCGTTTGGCTTGGATCGTGCCGGACGCCGTCACGAGCGCCTCCAAGTCGCGCCGCTGCACCGCCTCGACGGTGACCGGCTGGCCCGCCTCGCGCCTGAACGCCAGGTTGGCGACGACGAGCGCGACCAGGAGCAGCGAGATGCCGAGGACGATCGACAGCTTCCTTCTTCGCTTGACGAAGCGTACGGGACGAAGCTCTTGATAATTCATGTCGTCAAGCCCCCGCGACAAAGGTCTGGTAACAGACGACCGCGAGCGCGATGCCGGAATAAACGCCGAGGAGCGTCCAGGCAATCGGTCCCGTGCGGCGGCGATACAGCACGGAGAGCCCGATGGCGAATAATATGATCTGCCAGAGCATGAAGAGCTCGACCCAGCCGAACAAACGCCCGAAGAAGGTGTCGTCTGCCAGCATCGGGAAGAACACGTTGAGGCTCGTCGCGCTCTGCATCGACTGGCGCACGTAGTTCAGCGGGTGTATGACGACCGCGTGCAGCAGGCTCACCACGCCTGCATGCGTCACGATCGCGAGCACCTGCTTGTACGTGCCGCTGCCGCCGAGAATCGCGCCGTAGCCGAACAGCAGGAGCGCCAGGAGAAACGCGAAAATCGGCGCGAAGACCAGGACGGCGACCGGGAACACGAACTTGAACATCGGCGCGAACTCCCTGAAGCTCGCCACGTCCTCGGATGACATCGGCTGGCCGGTTCTCTCCCGTTGCCGCATCTGCTCGTTCAGGACGGCCTGCTCGCCGGTGGGCGTTGCCACGAACGCCGCCATGCCTCCCGCGCCCACCACCGTCGTGAGGATGAGCACGCCCAGCCAGCGCGGATGCGCCACAATAGCGGCGAACGTTTCGCGGGGCGCGGTAAACATCCCGCTCACGCGGCTCCAGAACGACAATTGAGGCGCCTCGGCGGGCGACAACACCTGTTCGGTCATGCGAAACCAACGCTGGGCCAACCAACAGGGGACAGAGCTCCTGGCTGGTCGGCCGAAAAGCTGGGGCCTCTCGCCGTATATTACGGGAGCGTGCCACAGATGGTTCGCCCGCACCGGCTCCACTGCCCGCCACTCGCGTGGCGGCCGGTGTCACCCGTGCGGGCAGTCTCGTGGCTTCGGCCTGTCGGCCTCGCCAACGAGTTCGCCTCACGGCGTCTCGCGGCTCAGGCCTGCGGGCCTCGCCAAACGAATCTTCTTATTATGCCTGTGCTTCGCGTCCTATTCATAGTCACCTGCTGGACGGTGTCCGCCGCGGCCGCTGCCGCACAACCCATCGAGCTCGTTGGCGCCCGTGCCCTCGGCATGGGGGGCGCCTTCGTCGCGGTCGCCGACGATGCAACGGCAACCTACTGGAACCCGGCGGGGCTGGCCTTCGGCGGGCTCTTCAGCACGGTGGTCGAG
>JBOGIN010001011.1:0-1672 GCA_050742275.1 Vicinamibacteraceae bacterium | reverse complement strand
ATGTAGGGTAGGTGGCAGCAGGCTCGACAGAGATTTCTACCATGCGACGTCTCTTACTTCTCGCATCGATCGCTGTGGTCGCGCTGACCGCGCTGCCAACCGCCGCCGAGGATCCGTTGCGCGTGTTCATCCGCTCCGGCCCGAAGTCACACGGCCCAGGTGCGCATGACTATCCCCGCTTCCTGCGGGAATGGGTGCCGCTGCTCAACGCGCGCGGCGCCAAGGCTACAGGCGCGGAAGCGTTTCCCACGAAGGCGCAGCTCGATGAGACGGACGTGCTCATCCTCCATGCGCAGGAAGCGGGCAACATTCCGGATCCGGCGGATCGCAAGAACCTGCACGACTTTCTCGCGCGCGGCGGCGGGGTCATCGTCATCCACGCGGGCGCCGTGTCGAAGGACCCGGACTGGTTCAAGAGCATCGTCGGCGGCTCGTGGCGGGACGGCACGACGAAGTGGCTCGAGGGCCCGATGCATCTCTACTTCACCGACCGCGACAGCCCGATCACGAAGGGCGCGTCGAACTGGGCGATGGATGATGAGATCTACTACGACATGGACATCCTGCCCGAGGCGCGGATCCTCGCCGCGGCATATACGCCCAAGCCCGCCGGGGCCCGCGACGTCGACGCACAGAAGCGCGCCAACGAGCTCACCGCCGGTGGCAAGAGCGTGAGCATCTACGACTTCCAACCACAGATGTGGACGTACGAGCGAACCGTCGATGGCGGGAGCACGCCGTACCGCGCCTTCGTGTCGATCCCGGGGCATCTCTACAAGAACTTCAGCCGCCCCAACTACCGCGCGATCCTGCTGCGCGGCATTGCCTGGGCCGGCCGCCGCTCGACCGTCGACGAGTTGCTGACGCAAGAAGAGCTCGGCGACGGCCTCCGCTACGTCGAGGGCGGACCGACGCATCCCGCCAAGGCCGCAGCGAAGATCGAGGTGCATCCGGAGTTCGACATGACGTTGGTTGCGGCCGAGCCCCTGGTCACCAAAGCGATGAGCATCGACTGGGATGAGAAGGGCCGGTTCTGGGTTGCCGAGACGCCGGAATATCCGAACGGCCGCCGAATCCCAACGACGGAGCCCTGGAAGGACAGCGGCTCGCTCCACCGCACCCGACAGGCGCGCGATCCAGAGGACACCATTTCGATTCTCTCCGACACGGACGGCGACGGCGTCATGGATCGGAAGCACGTGTTCGCCGACAAGCTCGAGCTCGTGACCGGATTCGTCTTCTACAAGGACGGCGTCATCGCCGCAACGGCGCCTGACATCTGGTATCTCGCGGACACGGACGGAGACGAGGTTGCCGACAAGCGCACGAAGCTCTACACCGGTCTCGGCACGTTCGACACGCACGCCGTCATCAACAACCTGCGCTGGGGCCTCGATGGCTGGGTGTACGCCACCCACGGATACAGCGAAGGCACGGTCACCTCGCCGGACGGCAAGCGGACGTTCGGCCGCGACGGCAGCGGCGTGGTGCGCTTCAAACCCGACGGCAGCGCGTTCGAGCAGTACAGCAGCCGCGGCGGGAACACGTGGGGACTCGACATCACGTGGGACGGCGAGGTGTTCTGGACTCAGCCGACGAGCGGCACGGTGTTCTTCCACACACTGCTGCCCGAGCAGGTGCTCGCGAAAGGGCGGATTCCCGGGACGAGGTC
>JBOGIN010001010.1:0-2875 GCA_050742275.1 Vicinamibacteraceae bacterium | reverse complement strand
GCGGCCGACCGCACGCACCTACTTCGACGTGTTGCGCGAAAAGCTCAAATGGGCGGAGCGGTAGTGAAAGAATGAACCCGGGTTCATTTTTTCCCTGTCGCTCGGCGTCCGCGGAAATAGCGAACCTGATACTCCTGGACGTTCTTGTTGTGCTCGTCGAGCGTGTGCGCAAAGACGTGGGATCCGTCGTTCCGGCTGACGAAGTACAGATAATCGACCGACGCCGGCTGCAGCGCGGCGTGGAGCGAGGCGCGGCCCGGAGCGGCAATGGGTCCCGGCGGCAAGCCGGGATACTTGTAGGTGTTGTACGGCGAGTCGAGCTGCAGATCGGCTCGTGACAGATTCCCCTTGTAACGGCCAGTCTTGGTAAGCGCGTAGATGATTGTCGGATCGGAATACAGACCGATCCCCTTCTCGAGCCGATTGGCAAACACGGCCGCGACGAGCGATCGCTCGTGCTCCTGGCCGGTCTCCTTCTCGACGAGCGACGCCAGCGTGACCAGCTCACGCACCGTCTGGCCGTTCCCGGTCACACGCTGGCGCAAGCGCTCATCGAAGACCGTCTTGAACCGTCCGACCATCTGGTGGACGAGCTCGCGCGCATCCACGCGCCGTGGAAGGTTGTACGTGTCGGGAAACAAGTAGCCTTCGAGATCCGGTGCGCGCGGATCGAGGTCGCGAATAGCCGTCGGATCCGAGGCCGCCTCCAGGAAATCTCGTGCGCTGCCAAAGCCCTTCACCGCGAAGAGCTTCGCCATCTCGGCAATCGTCAGCCCTTCGCGTATCGTCAACGGCTGCAGGTACACGTCTCCCCGCGCAAGCTTGTCGACCACCGCCAGCGCCGAGGTTGCCCGATCGAACCTGTATTCGCCGGCCTTGAGGGCGCGGTCGCGCGCGCTGAGCCTGAGCGCCACGCGAAAGGCGATCCTGTCGCGCACGACGCCGCTCCGGACGAGGCGGTCACCGATGGCGCGCGGGGAGCTCCCCGCGGGGATGTCGACGAACTGCTGGCCCGCAGCGTAGCCCTTGTAGGGTGTCAAGACACGATAGGCGACGACACCCAACAGGACGCCAGCCGCCGCAAGCACGAGAACCGCGAGCAACACGACACGACGCATGAATCTCTCTTCCGACGGCGCGCCGGGTCTCAGGACTCGGCGCGTTGGTCCAGGTACTCCTGAAGGATAACGGCGGCGGCCACCGCATCGAGCCGGGCCTTGCGGCGGCGCCAATCCTTTTCGCGCTCGGCCAGCAGACTCTCGGCTTCGACGCTCGTGAGACGCTCCCCGCAGAGCGCGATGGGCACGGAGACCTGTCCGCGCAGCTCCGCGACGAACTTGAGCACGCGCGCGGTCTGCTCGTTGGCGCTGCCGTTCAGACGCAGCGGCAGCCCGACGACAATCGATGTCAAGCCCTCCTCTTCACCGATGAGGCGGGCCACCAACGCGACCACCTGTGGGAGGGCGTTGCCGTGCAGGACCACGAGCGGCCGGGCAATGGTTCCCGACGGGTCGCTGATGGCGACCCCGGTCCGCTTCTGCCCGACATCCAGACCGAGGACTCTCATCATCGCGCAGACAAGGAGGGACAGCCCTTCCCTCCCTAGATTCCTGTACAATAGCTGCCAGCGTCCACTGCCATCATGTCGAGTGGTTCACATCCCGGTGGCGCACCTGAGCTGTTATGTCTTCTCGCACGCGTCTGACAATTGTTCTCCTCTCGTTGCCCTTGATGGGGTTTGCTGTCGTGGGCGGCTGGCTCGGACGTCACGCCTCCGCGAGAGAAAATACGTTCCAGCATTTGCGGGTCTTCGAGGATGTCGTCTCCCTCATCGTCAACAACTACTTCGAGGAGCCGAACACCGAAGACGTGCTCGACGGGGCGATGCGCGGCCTCGCCGAGGGACTCGATCCGGACTGCGCCTATTTGACGCCAGAGCAAGCGCGCCGGCTCGAGAAAGGCGGCGCGATGCCCGAGGGCACCACCGGCATCGCGCTCACGCGTCAGTTCTACCTCCGCGTCGTGGCGGTGCGCGATGGGTCGCCCGCGGCGAAGGCAGGGCTCCGGACCGGTGACTACATCCGGGCCATCGATGGCAAGACGACGCGTCCCATGTCGGTCTTCGAAGGCCGGCGACTCCTAGCCGGCGCCGTCGGCTCGTCGGTCAAGCTGACGGTTCTACGCGGCAGCGCGGCGGATCCACACGACCTCGTCCTGACCCGCGCCAAGCCGTCAGCGGTGGAGGTGACGGCGCGCATGCAGGCGCCCGGCATTGGGTATCTGCGCATCGCGGCCTTCGGGCCCCAGGTGGCCGAGGAGGTCGCGGCGGGCATCGAACAGCTCAAGGGTCAGGGCGCGGCGCGGCTCATCCTCGACGTGCGTCACACGGCGGAGGGTGCCCCGGAGTCGGGCATCGAGGTGGCGCGCCTCTTCGTGAAGAGGGGCACGCTCGGCATCAAGGATGTGCGCAACAAGCCCAAGACCACCTATACGGCTCGTGAGGGCGATGGAAGCGTCGCATGGCCGATCGTCTTGCTCGTGACGAATGGGTCCTCGAGCGCCGCCGAGACGTTCGCAGCGGCGCTCGTCGGCAACAAGCGCGCGACCCTCATCGGCGAGCACACGCTCGGGCGAGCGGGCCTCCAGCGCCTCGTCGAGCTCCCAGACGGGAGCGGCTTGTGGCTCACCTACGCGCGCTTCCTCGATCCTGCCGGGAAGCCCATTCACGGTGAAGGGCTCGAGCCGCAAGTAGAGGTCGAGGAACCGGACGTCGAGTTCGGCGAGGCGGCCCCGTCCAAGGATCAGATCCTCGAGAAGGCCCTGGAGCACCTGTCGCAAGCCGCAAAGCGCGCCGCATACGCCAATGCTCTGAGGA
>JBOGIN010001009.1:0-2395 GCA_050742275.1 Vicinamibacteraceae bacterium | reverse complement strand
CGCCGTTCCGAGGTCGTAGACGTGCGGTGTGGAGAGACTGTCGTTGCTGCCGATGATGCGGTCGTCCATCCAGACGATCGTCTGCCAGTGCGGCCGCTCGAAGGTCAACGACAACCGCTGCCCCCGCCACGCCTCCGGAATCTCGACGTCGCGCTGGTACCACGCTGGCCCAACGTAGTGCTTGTCTGGTTGGAGCCAGAACGGAATCTTGACGTTCCCGGCACGGCGATAGGGCTCGTACTCCGGGTCGGTGAAATACGAGCGATCCACGACCTGTCCCGTCCACGTCGTGGACGGCGTCACATCGTCACCGAAGCCTTGTGCCTGGAGCACGCCGGGAAGCGCGATCGTCTGCGACAGCGGTCGCCGATACCAATGCTCGAGCAGCCCGCTATCGTCGCGGTCCAGCTCGAAGCGCCAGGTCCCCTCGAGCGAGACGAGACGCGTCGATCCAACCTGCGTCGTCGGAGCCGATACGAGGCCGAGCACTACCACGAGGCTGGCAGTGAGGAATGTGACATACGGACGCATGGTTTCCTCTCACCTGAAGACGATGAAGAACAACACCACAGCCGCGATGACGACGGCGCCCCAGGCTCTTGCGGCCGTCGACGAGCTCAGATCGATATCCATGCGCACCGGCAACGGCTTGGCTCGCTGCAGCGGGCACATCGCCGTAATGATGGCCATCAGCGCCAGCAGGCAGACGAACGTCAGCAACATCCGATGCAGATAGGCGACGTGGCCAAGCTGCCACTGCAGGAGCCCGTAGATCGGAGCGCTGAGGAGCAGCGCTGCGATGCCGGCGCTTGGAGGCGCGGTCTTGACCATGAAGCCGTACAGAAACGCCGCGAGGATGCCGGGCGACACATAGCCCTGGAACTCCTGGATGAAGGCAAAGACGCCGCCGTGCAGCCGCGGCGAGAGCGCGGTCAGGGAGGCGATCACGAGGAAGACCAGGCTGGCCAAACGGCCGGCCGTGACCAGCTCGCGCTCACCGGCGCTTCCGCGCAGATGGCGCTTGTAGATGTCCATCGTAAAGATCGTCGACGCGGCGTTCAGCATCGCGCTGAGCGTGCTGATCACGGCACCGGCAATCGCCGCGAAGATGAAGCCGCGCAGTCCTGCCGGAACCAGCTCACGGATGAGCGTTGGGTACGCCTGGTCTGGTCTCGTGAAACGGTCGGCGTAGAGCTGGTGCGCGACCACGCCCGGCATGACGACGACGAAGGGGACCAGGAGCCAGAGCGCCGCGGCAAAGACGATTCCAAGCTGTCCCTGTTTGAGCGAGCGCGCACCCAACGCGCGCTGCACGATGAACTGATTCAGCCCGCAGTAGTAGAGGATCGGGATCCAGATGCCGCCCAGGAGCACGCTCCACGGCAGCTCCGGGTGATCCAGTGGCAGGATCATGTGGAGCCGGTCGGCGTTGTGCGCGAGGAACGACTCCGGGCCGCCCACGGCAGTGACGCCGAGGACCAGGATCACGAGGCCCCCGAGCAGGAGCGCGATCCCTTGAAAGAGATCGGCCCATACGGCCGCCAGTAATCCGCCCCACGTGACGTACACGGCGGCAATGCCCGCGATGAGGGCGACGCCGGTGGTCAACGTCGGGCCAAAGATGATCTCGAGCGTCGTGGCGCCGGAATACAACACGGCAGCCATCGTGACCGCCACGTAGATGGTCACGGTGAGCAACGACATGATGGCGCGCGCCGCGGGAGAGTACCGATACTCGAGATACTCCGGCATCGTGTAGATGCCCGCCCGCAGGAACCGTGGCAGGAACGTCAGCGCGACGACGATGATCCCGACCGCACCGGTGAGCTGCCAGGCGCTCACCGCCAGGCCTACGTCGCCGGCGGCTTGGCCCGCCATGCCGACGAACTGCTCGGTGGAGATGTTCGCCGCCACGATTGAGACACCGATCAGCCACCACGGGAGTTGGCGGCCCCCGAGAAAGTAATCGGCGCTCGTTTGCCGGCGGCGGCTCTTGATCAGGCTGAACGCCAGCACGGTGCCGTAGAAGGCCACGAACACGGCGACGTCGAGCGTGGTGAACATCAACGTGACACCGTGCGTAGAGCTTCCACAGTCGTGGGCCCAGGCGCAGGTCCGCCTAAAGGCGGACCCCACGTACGAAGAAGGCGACCTGGCCCGATGGAGGTCATTCGTGGGGGCCGGCTTTAGCCAGCCCTCGCGGAACCGAAGGCCGGGGCGTCATGCTCGAACATCCGAAGATGCAAGCGCGCTGGCTGATGGCTGGGGTCGAGCCGCAGCGCGGCGCCAAGCTCCTTCACGCTGCGTGCACGCCGGCCCAGGCCCCACGAGCCGAGTGCCATCAAATACCGGCAGGTGACCACGTTGCGGCGGCCCAGGTCCTCGTCGAAGACGA
>JBOGIN010001008.1:0-3412 GCA_050742275.1 Vicinamibacteraceae bacterium | reverse complement strand
ACGTCGAAACGGTTCGACGTAGATTTGATGGCATGCACAAATCGGCTGCCATTGCTGATGATGTAGGCGCCGCTGCCGCTCATGCCTCCCCATACGGCGTTGAAGCAGCCACCTGTCGTGTCGAGCTGAAGCCGGTTGGATGACGGGCAGGAATCGAAGTTACCAGAGAAGTAATACATCCCGCGGCCGTTGTGCAGCCCTGGTTGTCCGCAACTCTCTGCCGGATAGCTCGCATTGTTGATGGTTTGTGACGTTCGATAGCTGCAGCTGCCGCCGTACGACCAGCCGAACCATCCCGTGAGCATGCCAACGGCGCGTGTGATGTTGACCAGGCCGACGTCGTAGTTCCAGTCTGCATTTTGCGTCCAGCCGGTCCACGATCCGAAGTGCGTGCCGCGCGCCCAACCATACGGATTCGACCGTGTCGGCGGGCTCGGCGTCAGCGCGCCGTTGCCGTCCCACCCCGGATACACCCAGATCTCGTCCGCCCAGCCGAAGCCGTGGTCGTGGTCGAAGACACAATGGCCCGCCGTCAGGACGGTCTCCGAATCCCGCATGGTCCCGGAGCAGACGAAATACGAGCTGCCGAATCGCATCACGAGCTTGACGTTCCTGCGCCACGGCGCGTTGGCGCGCGTGCTCGCCGAGATGAGCGACATGTCCGCACTCATGCCCGCGGGCCATGTCCCAGCGCCGCCGTCCGCACCCGCGTAGCCACCTCCATGCGCTGTCGCACCGGTCAATGCCGGGAGCGTGGCTGGCCACCTGTACTCCCGCCGCGTCCATGGGCTGTACAGAACACCACCACCGGGACCAGCGCTCGACGCCGTCCGGGCCTCGTCCGCTTCGGGCGTGGCCATGGGCATCGGCGGAATCTGGTCGATTGGTGGATGGTTTGGAACCGGTGCTGCGGCATCCGGTGACGCGCGAAAGACCGATGCTTCGGTCTCGGGCTCGAGCTCGGTTGCGTCGACGATGGGCGCCGGCCCGCCCGGAGCGTCCGGCGCCGCAACTTGCTGGCCCTGTGCCACATGACCGATCGTGAACGCCACCGACGCCGCCGCAATGGCTGCGCTGGTGCCCAGCGCTCGAAAGACTCGCACCTTCATGATGGGACTCTCCTTCGAAACCTGCTCGTCGTTCGATCTCGGGGGAGGATGATTCCGGTGCATGCAGCTGCCCGCGAGCGCCTCGCACCACGGGTGCCTCGCACACGCCACGTGGGTCTACACCACCTATGTATGCGAAAACGCCGGCATGCCACGAAGCGAACAGACGCGGTTTCGGGGTAGCCGATCGCGAGGGATCACGCGCGGCACGTCGCGGAGAGCGCCAACCGCCGAGCCGGCGTTCGACGACGGTCGTCCTGTCGTTGGATCACGATGAGAGACGCTTTGCGGGTGCCCACGCCTTTTTCGAGATTCGTAAGACAAGACCGTTCCTGTTCTTCGGCTGCGCGGCCGCGAACGCCGGACCTCGTGCGCGTGACGGCCTGGTGAACGAGGTGTGTTGACATGTCTCATCATGAAGGCATTACAAAGGCGCTCCGGTCGCTCTTGGGCGAGGGCGCAGACGCCTCCGACCAGCTCGTCCCGCTCGTCTACAACGAGCTGCGACGACTCGCTCGCCGGCAGCGCTGGGCCCGGCGCCCCGAACAGACGCTCACGACGACCGGTCTCGTGCACGAGGCGTACTTGAAGCTCGCGGGCCAACGAGCGTCCGCGTGGCGCGATCGCGACCACTTCTTCGCGACGGCTGCCCGCGCCATGCGTCACATCCTCATCGATCACGCGAAGAGCCGCTTACGCCAGAAGCGCGGTGGCGGGCTGGCGCGCGTCACGCTCGACGAGCGGCACATCGCCTCCGACGACGAGGCGGAGCAGCTCTTGCTCATCGACGATGCCCTCGAGCGGCTCGCCGCGCAAGAGGCGCGACTGGCGCAGGTGGTGGAGTGTCGCTTCTTTGCCGGGATGAGCGAGCAGGAGACGGCGGCGGCGCTTGGTGTGTCCGAGCGAACCGTCCAGCGCGACTGGGCGCGCGCGCGATCCTGGCTCAAGGAGGAGATCGGGCGCAAGTGATCCCGAGGCGTCGATGGACGAAGCACGATTGACACCGAACAGTGACGGTTTCCTGCAGTCGGGCGGCGCCTTGCGCGGTCCGCTCTGGCAAGACCTCTCCGACAAGCTGGCCGCGCGCGACGGTGTCGCCAGCGGCGACCGTCTGGGCCCCTATGCCATCGTGAAGGAGATCGGGCATGGGGGGATGGGCGCTGTCTATCTCGCCGAGCGGCAGGATGGACAGTTCGAGCAGCGCGTGGCGCTCAAGCTCCTCGAGCACGACACGACACGAGCATCGGTCGTGCAGCGTTTCGAGCAAGAGCGCCGCATCCTGGCCGCGCTCAACCATCCCGGGATCGCGCGGCTCTTCGATGGGGGCGCGACCAGCGACGGCCGTCCTTACTTCGTCATGGAGTACGTCGATGGGATGCCGATCGACCGCTACTGCGACGACAGGAGGTTGACCGTCGACCAGCGCCTTCGCCTCTTCACGAAGGTCGGCGAGGCCGTCCAGCACGCGCATCGCAATCTCGTCGTCCACCGTGACCTCAAGCCGTCGAACATCCTGGTGACCGCCAACGGTGAGGTGAAGTTGCTGGACTTTGGCATCGCCAAGGTCCTCGACGCCGGTGTCGCTCATGCGAGCGCGGCGCACACCAACACCCGGGTGATGACGCCGGCCTACGCGAGTCCCGAGCAGCTTCGAGGCGAGACGGTCACCACGGCTTCTGATATCTACCAGCTCGGCCTGCTCCTTTATGAGCTGTTGACGGGCCGGCGCCCCTACGGGCGGTACGAGCGAACGCCGCACGAGCTCGAGCGCGCAATCTCCGAAACAGCGCCGCTTCCGCCGAGCACCGCGGTGACCGGCGGCGATACGAGCCGCGATCGTCGCACGGGCCCTGTCGCGGATGGTGAAGGCTCGTTCCCCGAGATAGCGAGCCGGCGCGGAGGTACGACCCCAGAGCGGCTGCGACGCCGCCTTTCCGGTGATCTCGACACGATGGTCCTCATGGCGCTGCGGAAGGAGCCCGAGCGTCGATACGCGACGGTGGCGCAGATGACAGAGGACGTCCTGCGGCACCTCTCGGGGCTGCCAGTGCGCGCGCGTCCAGATACCTTGGGCTACCGCACGAGCAAGTTCGTGCGCCGGCATGCGCGCGCTGTCGCTGGCGTCGCGGCCGCGCTCATCCTCGTGGTCGGCATCGCGGGGTACTACACGACGCGCCTTGCCGTTGCGCGTGACCGAGCCCGTCTGGAAGCAGAAAAGGCGGCACAGGTCAGCCAGATCCTGACAGGCGCCTGCCCGGTTCCTGGGCCGGAAGGCCATGCGGCGAGCACGCCGGATCCCAGCG
>JBOGIN010001007.1:0-2334 GCA_050742275.1 Vicinamibacteraceae bacterium | reverse complement strand
GCGCTGGATCGCAACATCAGTCCGAAAACAGTGGCCGACTGGGTGATGATGCAGTTGTGAGTCCCTCACTTCGTCAGCAACTGCCCTGCGCGCAGCGTGGACTCCACCACGGCCTTGATCAACGTGACGCGGAGGCCGCCCTCTTCGAGGGCCAGCAGCCCGTCGATGGTGCACCCCGCCGGGGTGGTGACCGCATCCTTGAGGAGCGCTGGGTGCTCGCCCGTTTCGAGGACCATCTTGGCCGCACCCAGGCAGGTTTGCGCCGCCAGCTCCGTGGCAATGTGACGCGGCAGGCCGACCTTCACGCCGCCCTCGGCAAGCGATTCGAGCACGACGTACACGAACGCCGTTCCGCTGGCGCCGAGCGCCGTGACGGCGTCCATGTGCTTTTCGTCCATGACGAGCGTGCGGCCGACGGCGCCAAAGAGACGCTGCGCCGTGCCGAGGTGCCCCGGCGTCGCCTGCACGCCCGCGCAGAGCACCGACATGCCCGCTTTGACCAGGCTGGGGGTGTTCGGCATGGCGCGCACGACCGGCACCGGCTGCGCGCAGTGCCGCTCGATGAAGGTCGTCGTGGCGGAGGCGACAATCGACACGAGGAGCTGGTTGGGCTCGAGCAGGCCGCCTATCTCGTCGAGCACCTCCTCGAGGGCCTGCGGCTTGACAGCCACGAGAATGACTTCGGCGCCTCGGATGGCGGTGCGATTGTCGGTCGTCACCTCGACGCCCAACCTGCGTGTAGCATCTGCGGCGGTCTCGGCGTGCCGGCTCGTCGCCATGACTTGGCCCGGCCCGATGACCGCCGCATCGATGAGCGCGCGGATCAACGTGCCGCCCATCTTGCCGGCACCGAGCACTGCAAGCTTCGATATCCCTGTATCAGCGTGTGACAAAACGCCTCCTTGGCCGGAGCGATCTTACTCGACCGTGGGCGGGAAAACGGGGACAGCCCTCGTTTTCGGGAACTGACGCCGACGAAAACAAGGGCAGTCCCCATTTTCCAGTATCATCGCGGAGATGGGGGGACCGCGGATTGGCGTCACGGTGGGGGATCCTGCCGGCATCGGGCCAGAGATTGCGCTGAAGGCTGCTTCGGACGACCGCGTTCGCGAGGCCTGCGAGGTCGTCTGCTACGGACCAACGACCGATGCGGATCTCGCACGATTTCAGCGTGGTCAGGTGTCGGAAAGCGCGGGACAGACGGCCTACGACGCGGTGGTGGCGGCGGTGCGAGACGCGCGCGCAGGTCGTCTCGACGGCATTTCCACGGCGCCCATCAACAAGGAGGCATGGGCGCGCGCCGGCCTGCCGTGGAAGGGGCACACCGACCTCCTGGCGTCGCTCACCGGCAGCGCGCGTGTCGCAATGATGTTCGACTCTCCGCGATTGCGGGTGGTGCTCGTCACGGTCCATGTCCCACTCGCTGACGTGCCGCGTCTCATCACACGAGAAGCGGTCGAGGCGACCATCGATCTCTCCGCTCGGGAGCTGCCCGCGTTCGGGTGCGAGTCGCCTCGTCTGGCGCTTGCCGGGCTGAATCCACACGCAGGGGAGCGCGGCTTGATGGGACACGAGGACGACGAGGTGCTGGCGCCCTCCGTCCACGCCTGTCGCGAGCGCGGGGTGAATGTGACGGGGCCGCTTCCGGCGGATACGGTGTTCGTCAAGGCGGCCAATGGCGAGTTCGATGCCGTCGTGGCGTGTTACCACGATCAGGGTCTCATCCCGGTGAAGCTGCTCTCGTTCGGCACGGCCGTCAACGTCACGCTCGGCCTGCCGATCATTCGCACGTCCGTCGATCACGGCACGGCGTTCGATATCGCCGGCCGGGGGGTCGCGGATCCATCGAGTCTGATCGAAGCCGTTCTGCTGGCATCTCGGCTGGTCCAAAGAAGGCGTCAGGGATCAGGGGTCAGGGGTCAGGGATCCCTGCGAAACTATGGAACGACCTGTTGCTGACAACCGTAAGGCGCGGCATGACTACGAGATCCTCGAGACGCTCGAAGCGGGGGTCGTGTTGCTGGGAACCGAGGTCAAGGCCATTCGCGAGGGGCGTGTCAACCTACGCGACAGCTTCGCGCGCGTGGAAGACGGTGAGGTCTACCTCCACAACGTTCACATCAGCCCATATAGCCACCGGGGCTATGCGACGCACGAGCCGCTGCGGCGGCGCAAGCTATTGCTCCACCGCGCCGAGATTCGCAAGGTGATTGGCAAAGCCGTCGAGAAAGGCTTCACGCTGGTGCCGGTGCGCATGTACTTCAAGGGCAGCCGCGTCAAGGTGGCGCTCAGCCTGGCCCGCGGGAAGAAGACACACGACAAGCGAGAGTCAGT
>JBOGIN010001006.1:0-2428 GCA_050742275.1 Vicinamibacteraceae bacterium | reverse complement strand
GAACGCAGGCTGCCCCGGTCTGCGGAGTCGGTGTCTCCATCCCCAGGTCGACTGATGACTGCTGACCGCTCACGTCTGCACTCGGCCGCGCCCGGGGTTTCGGGCGCAGCGCCGGGGGACTTTAGGGCCAGAACTTTTTAGTATGGCGCGGAAGCTGAAGTCGGACAAGCTGTTGTTCCTGGCCATCGTGGTCCTCGTGGCCATGAGCGCGGTCATGGTGTACAGCGCGTCCTCCGGCACGGCCATCGACCAGACCGGGCCCGCCTACGAGCTCATGTTTCGCCAGCTCACCTGGGCGGTCATCGGGTTCTTTCTGCTCGCGATTACGATGCGCCTCGACTATCGGACGTGGCAGTCGCCAGCCGTCATCTGGACCGCGGTGGCGGTCGTCACCGCGGCGCTCGTGATCGTGCTCTTTGGCCGCGAGATCAATGGCACCCGCCGCTGGTTCGCCGTGGGCGGAATTGGGATCCAGCCGTCGGAGTTCGCAAAGCTCGCGGCCATTCTGTACACGAGCGACCTGCTCGCCCGGCGGATGGAGCGGGTCAACGACGTGACGGGCACGTTGCTCCCCATCGGGCTCGTCACCGGGTTGTTCGCAAGCCTCATCCTCCTCGAGCCGGACTTCGGCACGGCCATCACCCTCCTCGTGATCGTGGGCATGATGCTCTTTGCCGCCGGGCTCAGCTATCGCTACCTCTTCGCTGTCGGTCTGGCGGCGCTCCCGGTGCTCTATATGGCGCTCGTGAGCGCCGATTACCGTCGCCGGCGTCTGTTCGCGTTCCTGGACCCCTGGGACGATCCGCTGGATTCGGACTTCCAGCTCATCCAGTCGCTCATTTCGGTGGGCACGGGCGGCCTCAGCGGGCGCGGCTTCATGGAAGGCGTTCAGAAGCTCTCGTACGTCCCATATCCACACACCGACTTCATCTACGCCGTCATCGGCGAGGAGCTCGGGTTGGTTGGGGCCACGGGCGTGGTGTTGTGCTTCAGCGTGATCGTGTGGCGTGGGCTGCGCATCGCCACGTCGGCGCAGGACCATTTCGGCGCGTTCCTCGCTGCCGGGTTGACCGCGTTGGTGGCGGCGCAAGCCCTCGTGAACATGAGCGTCGTTCTGGGATTGCTGCCCACGAAGGGCATTCCGCTGCCGTTCGTCAGCGCCGGGGGCTCGTCGCTTGTCGTGAATCTGATCGGCATGGGGATCCTGCTCAACGTGTCGCAGCACGCGTCGGCCGACGGCTAGCGTGAGGGGTCAAGGGGCAAGGGGCAAGGGGAAAGGGCGCCGGGTTCTCAAGGGTTTGAGGTGCGGGTTGGAGGGAAGGCGTGAGCGCCCAGCCGAGGCGGTTCGGGTCGTCGTGGCTGGCGGTGGGACCGGTGGCCACCTCTATCCCGGAATCGCGGTGGCGCGGGAATGGCTGCGCCGAAAGCCCGATACGCGGATCACGTTCGTCGGCACGGCGCGCGGGTTGGAAGCGCGAATCGTGCCGCGCGAGGGATTCGAGCTGGACACGATCCGTAGCGCGGGGCTCAAGGGGCAAGCCGCGCGCGCGCTCCTCCGCGCGTTGGCGCTGCTGCCGATGAGTGTGCTGGATGCGTGGCGTGTGCTCCGGGCACGCGCGCCGGACCTCGTGATTGGCGTTGGCGGGTATAGCTCGGGCCCAGTCGTGTTGCTGGCTTCATGGCGTGGCGTGCCGACGATGCTTCTCGAGCAGAACGCGGTGCCCGGATGGACGAATCGGCTGCTCGCGCACACCGTGCGGGCCGCGGCGGTGAGCTTCGAGCAGACCTTGCCGTACTTCCGCGGACGCGGGTTCGTCAGCGGCAACCCGGTTCGCGCCGAGTTCTTGAGCGTGAGCGAGCGTCCCCCTGCGAGCGTGTCGCGCCGCGTGCTCGTGTTTGGAGGATCGCAGGGGGCACGCGCGATCAACGAGGCGATGGTGGAGGCGGCGCCGTACCTCGCGCGCGCTGGCGATCGGCCGTCGATCGTGCACCAGACGGGGCAATGGGACTTCGAGAGAGTGGCCGACGCGTATCGGCGCGCCGGACTGGAGGCGCGGGTGGAGCGGTATCTCGACGACATGCCGCGTGAGATGGAGGCTGCACACCTGCTCGTCTGCCGTGCCGGTGCGACGACCATCGCGGAGATCGCCGCGGCCGGGCGACCGGCGGTTCTGATTCCTTTCGCGCAGGCGACGGACGAGCACCAGTTGCGCAACGCGCGCGCGCTCGAGCAGGAGGGCGCGGCAGAGGTCATCGAGGAGAACGCGCTGTCGGGGGCTGGGCTCACGACGCGGATCATGGCGCTGATCGCAGACGAGCAGCGGCGTGAGTCGATGGCGCGGACGGCGCGGCGTCTCGCTCGCGCAGACGCCGCGGAGGTCATCGTCGATCGGGCGTTGGCGCTGGTCGGCAGGCGTCAGGGATCAGG
>JBOGIN010001005.1:0-2182 GCA_050742275.1 Vicinamibacteraceae bacterium | reverse complement strand
ACAGCGTGCCGTACGAGGATCTCGATGCGGTCCGCCGCTTCGCCAGCGGCGTGCAGGTGGTGACGTTCGAGTTCGAGAACGTGCCCGCCTCGACCGTGGAAGCAGTCGCCGAGCACGTTCCAGTTCGGCCGGCCTGGACCGTTCTGCACACGACGAAGAACCGGGCCCGCGAGAAGACGTACCTCGACAAGGCAGGTCTACCGATAGGACCGTTCGCCGTCGTGGCGTCGGCTGAAGAGGCGCGCGCCGCCGTCGCGCGAATCGGGACGCCGGCCATCCTCAAGACCGCGCGCTTCGGGTACGACGGCAAAGGACAGGTTCGTATCGATGCTCCGGCGCACGTGGACGCTGCCTGGACCGCCCTCGGGGGACAGGAAGCCGTGCTCGAGGCGTTCATCGACTTCGAGCGCGAGCTGTCGGTGGTGGCGGCGCGAGGGATCGACGGCGCCTTCGCGCACTACGGCGTAGCCGAGAACACGCACGTCAACCACATTCTCGATGTGACGATGGCGCCGGCCGACGTGCCGCCCGCCGTCGCGGCGCACGCGGAGCAGATGGCCCGCACCATCGTCGACTCACTGGAGCTCGTGGGCGTGCTCTGCGTGGAGATGTTTCTCACGAAGGATGGGAAGCTGCTCGTGAACGAGCTGGCGCCCCGGCCGCACAACTCCGGCCATTTCACGTTCGATGCGTCGCTGACGAGTCAGTTCGAGCAGCAGTTGCGCGCAGTGTGCGGCTTGCCGCTCGGCGCCACGCGGCAGCTCGCACCGGCAGCCATGGCGAACCTGCTCGGTGACCTCTGGGCTGCAGGAGAGCCGAATTGGGCCGCTGCCGCGGCGTTTCCCGACGTGAAGATCCACGTGTACGGCAAGGATCGCCCCGCCAGCGGTCGGAAGATGGGCCACCTCACCGCACTTGCCGATACGCCTCGAGAAGCGGCCCGCCGCGTGCGCGCCGCGCGAGAGGCCCTCCGGCCAACCCCGTAGTGTTTCCTGAATCCCGAATCCCGAATCCTGTTTCCTGTTTCCTGTTTCCTGTTTCCTGATTAACCTCGCAGCGCCATCTCC
The DNA here is from genome assembly GCA_050742275.1 of Vicinamibacteraceae bacterium. Lineage (GTDB taxonomy): Bacteria > Acidobacteriota > Vicinamibacteria > Vicinamibacterales > Vicinamibacteraceae > WHTT01. The sequence goes on along the minus strand of JBOGIN010001005.1, from coordinate 1,115 downwards.
AGCTCCTCGGCATGCGCCGCGCGCGCGACCGCGTCGGCCCGTTCGATGATGCCTGCCTTCACGAGCCCGGCCAGCGAGTCCTCGAGCGAGAACGACCCGTGCTTGCGCGTCAGGGTGATCTCCTGATGCAGGTGCTGCAGCGCGTTCTTGCGGATGTGTTGGCGTGCCCCGTAGCTCACGATCAGCAGCTCCGCCGCCGGGACGACGCCGCCCCCGCGTTTTGGCAGCAACGTCTGCGTCAGGATCGCCGCCAGTGCCATGGCGAGCTCCTGGCGGATCGTGTTCTGGCGCTCCGGCGGGAACGAATCCCCAATCCGACCGATAGTCGCTGCCGCATCGGTCGTGTGCATCGTCGCCAGGACGAGATGCCCCGTCTCGGCTGCCGCGACTGCCATCCGCATGGTCTCGGGGTCGCGCATCTCACCAACAACGATGACGTCCGGCGCCTGGCGCATGGCCGCGCGAAGCGCTGTCAGGAAATCGGGGGTGTCCACGCCGATCTCCACCTGTTCGACGACGCTCCGCTGGTGCGTGTGCTCGTACTCGATGGGATCTTCGATGGTGACGATATGGCGTGCCTCACGCGCGTTGATCTCGGCGACGAGTGCCGCGAGCGTCGTCGTCTTGCCCGAGCCGGTTGGACCGCCGACGAGCACGAGACCGCGCGGCAGCCGTGTGAGCTGCTCCAGCTCGGGCGGCAGACCCAGATCCGCGAGTCGCGGTACCTGGCGCGGCAGGGCGCGGATTGCCGCCGCCGCACGTCCCCGCTCTCGGTGAAGATTGATGCGAAACCGCCCGAGCCCCGTGAGAGAAAACGACGCGTCCGCCGTGCCGCCCTCACGGTACTGCTGCTGCGCGTGAGCCGGCAATGCGGGGAGGACGGCGTCCTCGATGTCTGCGCCGTCGAGGGGGCTGCTGTCCAGGCCGGTCACCTGCCCGTCGACGCGGACCATCGGGGCGGCGCCAGCCACGAGGAGCAGGTCGCTACCGCTGCGATCTCTCAGCGCGTGGAGCCAGCCCTCGAGCTTGACTGTGTCGTCTCCGGCGGGCCGCGCGCTCGCTTCGCCCAGCGCATTCAGCTCGCTCACCAACCGGTCGATGTCGGAGTCGTGTGG
>JBOGIN010001004.1:0-2264 GCA_050742275.1 Vicinamibacteraceae bacterium | reverse complement strand
CCTCGCGGCGTTGTTCTTGCCCGGCCGGAGGTCACGCTCTGCGACGACCACTCGCCGCTGGAGGTCAATGAGGGATACCGAGTCGTTTTCCAGGTTCGCCACCAGCAGTCTGCCACCGTCCGGGCTTACCGCCAGGCCTGCGGCCATCGGCGGTGTGTCGAGGCCAAGACCGCTGGTGTGCCCGAGCGGAATCGGCGGCCCGGACTCTTGCCAGGCGTTACCGCTTCTGGCAAACACGTGGACGTTGTCGTCCCGGCCACCCGCGACGTAGAACCGTTCGCCCGATGGATCCCACTCCAGGCCGAGAAACGTGTTCGGAACGCGAATCACCTGTTGCTTCACCGGTGGCCCGGCGGAGATGTCATAGACAAAGACGTACTCGTCGAAGACGAACGGCGGGTCGTTCCCAGATGGCAGATCCCAATAGTTGTAGCCGCTCGTGAGCACGAGCAACGTCCGGCCATCTGGGCTCGTCGCGGTCGTCACGGCGTTGTTCGCCCGGATGGTCGGGTCCGCTGCCACCTCCGGATCGAGCGCTTCGAAGATGGAGCCCGGAGCTGCGGTAGGTGTGATGCGCGCGCCTGTGGGGACCTTGGGTCCGACAATGAAATGGCCAGCCTCTGGCGGTGCGCCAGCCGTGATGCTGCCGAGCGCCATTATGAGCGCGGCCACGTGGACGGCGCGGAGACGCAGAGTCGATCCGTCGCGGGATGCCGGGGTGGTCAATCGCATACGCTTCTTCTCCTTGGCGAATGTGGATCCCAGTGCGGTAGAGCGTGGTGCGACTCGCTCTCAGGCTGCATCGGGCACATGACGTGCGGGCTGGAGCGCCGGCAGCCGACATCAGGATCTCCCGCTGATCAGTTGTCGTCCTTCGTGCCTGCCGAAGTCTTGTTCCGCGGGGTGGGATACGGCTTGTCGCCCATCAGGCCCTTCCAGAGCACGCGGTTGAATTGGGCCGGCGGGACCTGGTCGGCTCCCGAGAAATCGAAATCGGCCGTGACCGCGTCCCAGTAGGCGGCGTCGTGCTTGGGCTTCACGACCGGACCCGCGGCAAACTTCACCCCCGCGCCTTCGTCCGGCAACACCGTCGTGGTCGATAGAACCGTCGAAGCCTCGGCGGTGTAGGTCCAGCGGCCCGACGAGCGGATGTCGAACACATCGGTCATCGGTCGCTGGAACGCCGTGTTGAGGTTGATGTGCTTGGTGCCCAGAATGTCCTCGATGGTGCGCAGGGCGTTGACCTGGCTGTAGCGGCTGCTCACCACCGCCCCCTGCTTCACGTACGGGCCGACCACGAATGCGGTGCCGCGATGCGAATCCACGTGGTCGGGGCCATCCTGCACGTCGTCCTCGATGACGATGAACAACGTGTCCGACGCGTAGCGGCTGTTGGCCACGGCCTCGATCATCAGGCCCATCGCGTAGTCGCAATCGGCTTGCTGCGTCTCGGGTGTGTTCACGCCGCCGAGCGCCGTCCCGAAGCTGCCCATGTGATCGTGGCTGATACGGACCAGCGAAAGGCTCGGCAGGTTGCCATCGGCGACGAACTGGTCGAACTCCCGCTTCCACTCGTTGTAGCGCCACAGATCCGGATAGTTCTGGTCGTAGCCGCGGAAGTAGACGTCCGTGAACGGAGCCAGCGCGGGATCGAGGGCAGCGACCTGAACGACGCCGGCCGCGAACGGATCCGCCACCGGCGCCTCCTTCGTGCCGATACTGCCGATGTTGTTCACGAGGAACCCATAGTTGCGGACCGTTCCGCCGGCGTTGAGCACGGCGTTGAAGATGTAGCCATCCTCGGTGCCGAACGGCGCGTCGCTCGACGCATGGTTGGCCGCGCTGGTCAACACGTTCGCGGTGCCGCCGGGCAGGTTCGCGGTCCGGTTGCTGTAGTTGGTGGTTCCTTCCGGCCCCGCGACCGCGTCACGCTCGGCAACGCTCGGGTAGTTCACCGGCACGCCGCGGTTCGTGCCCTCGCTTTCATAGGAGAGTCCGCGGTTGACGGCCGCGTAGTTGATCTGCTGCGTAAGCGACTCGGTCTTGGTGACGCGTCCTTGCAGCGACCACGACCACCCGTCCATGCTCCCGTCGCCCGGATTCATGAAGTTGTCCAGCGTGACGAATTGGGTCGCGAGGTGGTGGTTGTTTGGCGTGAGCGCGGCGCCGAACTGCACGAGGTTCGGGTCGGCCTTCGCGCCGTTGGTCAAGTCGCCGAGTACTTGATCGAACGTGCGGTTCTCCTTCACCACGTAGATCACGTG
>JBOGIN010001003.1:0-2734 GCA_050742275.1 Vicinamibacteraceae bacterium | reverse complement strand
GACGACGGTGGCCGCGGGCGGCACGGCGAAGGAGGCCACCGCCAGCGATGCGTCCACGGACGACACGCTCGCCGCAGAATCGGCCACCGCCCCGTTGGTGGCGCGGTTCCGCGCGGCCGAAGCGCGCCTGGTCGCGCGCGCCGAGGAGGCGCGGGAAGCACAGGCCCGGGAGCGCCGCGAGCGACTCGAGGAGCTCTCGGCCCTCTGCGCGCGGCTCGAAGCCCTCGTGGAGCGCGGCGACCTGACGCTCAAGGACGCCGACCAGGCGTGGCGCGACGCCCGTACGGCCGCTGACGACATCGGCAGCCTTCCAACGCGCCAGGATCACATCCAGACGGCGGGGCGGCTGCGTGCCGTCCAGACGACGCTCTTTGCCAAGCTGCAAGAGATCCGCGAAGTGGACGACTGGAAGCGGTGGGCGAACGCGGGCGTCCAGGAGGAAATCTGCCAACAGGTCGAAGCGCTTCAGCACATCGAGGACATCCTGGAGGTGGCGCCGAAGCTGCGCGACCTGCGCCAGCAGTGGAAGCAGGTGAGCACCGGGCCGCGCGGCGAAGAGGGCAGCGCACTCTGGCAGCGATTCCGGACGGCCGTCGACCAGGCGCAAGCCCGCTGCGACGGGTACTTCGCCCAGCGCGCGGTCGAAGAGGCAGACCGCGTTCGCCAGAAGCAGGCGCTCTGCGAGCGGGCGGAGGCGCTCACCGACTCCACGGACTGGCTCCGCACCGCCGAAGAGCTCAAACAGCTCCAGCTACAGTGGCAATCCATCGGCTCGCTCAGGGGCGAGCAGGCGCGCGAGCTCGCCGCGCGGTTCCGCTCCGCCTGCGATCGGTTCTTCACGCGGCGCAAGGAAGACCTGACGCAGCGCAAGGCCGTGTGGAGCGCCAATCAGGCCAAGAAGGAAGCGCTCATCCAACAAGCAGAGGAGGTCGCCGACACCACCGACTGGGCCAAGGGACTCGAGACCCTCAAGCGCCTCCAGATGGAATGGAAAGCCGTCGGCCCGGTGAAGCGGCAGAAGTCCGAGGCGCTGTGGAAGAGGTTCCGCGCCGTGTGCGACCGCTTTTTCGATCGCTACAAGAACCGCCATCAGATCGAGATCGAGGCGGCGAAGAACACGCGGGACGAGTTGATCGGCGAGCTCGAAGCGCTTCTGCCGCCGCCCGCACCAGCGCGACCGGAAACGCCTGACGCCGATGCACCCGCCGCCGAAGGTGAGCTGACCGCAGCAAACGACGCCGAGCCACCTCAGCCGACTGACGCGACACCCGCAGCCGGCGACGACGCGGATTCAGGAACACCGCCCGCATCGGTAGACATCCGTGAGCGCATTCAGAGCATCTGGGCGCGATGGCGCACGGCGCCCGTCCTGCCCAGCGCGCTCTATGCGGAGCTCGAGGACCGCTTTGCGGCCGTGTATACCCGGCTCGTCGAGGCGCACGGGGCGACGTTGCGTCATACATCGCTCGACCCGAATGAAAACCTCCGGAAGATGACGGAGCTGTCCCGGCAGGTGGAGGGCGTGCTGAGCCAGTGGGGGATGCAATCGCTCGAGAATGCCCCACCGGTCGCGCTGGCGTCGCTGCTCAAGGAAGCGCTCGCCTCCAACACCATTGCCGGCCGGGTCGACGATCAGACGCGGCGCCGCACGGCGCTCGACACCGTGCGCACGGCGCAGGCGCTCTGGCGCGCCCTCGGACCGGCGCCTGGTGAGCAGGGCCGGCTGCTCACGGCCAGCTTCAACCGCGCATGCCGGCGGTTCTTCGATCAGCAGGGCGGCGGCCCACGCAAGAGGGGGTCGGGTGCGGCGCGTCCGCAAGGGAATGGCCGGAACAAATCGACCGCCGTGCCGCCGCGCACGCCGGCCAGCTCCGACTTTGCCGGGCCGATGGAGTCGCCCGCGCCCAGCGCGGAGCGGAAACAGAGCTCCAGCGATAGGTAGGCGTCAGGGATCAGGGGTCAGGGGTCAGCCAGGCTTCGGGCGTGAGGCCTGACGCCTTGGGTTCAGCGGCCCTCTTCGAGATACGTATACCCGCGCAGCCCCTCTTCGTAGAAGCTCAACAGGCGGCCAGATTCCCCGTAATCGAGCTTGCCGTCGCGCACCGCGGTCTCGACGTCGGCACGCAGCTTTCCCATGAGCGCGTCCGCATTGAACTCGACGTAGTCGAGCACCTCGCGCACCGTATCCCCCTTGATCACATCGTCCAGCACGACCTCGCCGGCGGCATTGAGGCTGACGTGCACCGCGTTCGTGTCGTCCAAGAGGTTGTGAAGGTCGCCGAGGATTTCCTGGTAGGCGCCGACCAGGAACACACCGAGGTAGTACGAATCGCCATTGACGGTGTGCAGCGGCAGCGTTTTCTTCACGTCGCGGCGGTCGACGAACCGATCGAGCTTGCCGTCCGAGTCGCACGTGATATCGCCAAGCACCGCGTGCTTCGACGGCTTCTCGTTCAGCCGATGGATCGGCATGACGGGGAAGAGCTGCTTGATCGCCCAGCTGTCGGGGATCGACTGGAACAGCGAGAAATTGCAGAAGTAGGTATCGGACAGCTGCTCGTCCAGGTTCTGCAGATCCTCCGGCACCTCGGCCAGCGCCTGGACGATTCGCTGGAGCTTGATGCAGATCGCCCAGAAGAGATTTTCAGCCATGCTGCGCTGGGTGAGCGGCAGGTAGCCCGTATTGAACAGGCTCAAGGCCATGTCGAGCGCCTGCTGCGCGTCGTGGTAGGCC
>JBOGIN010001002.1:0-12932 GCA_050742275.1 Vicinamibacteraceae bacterium | reverse complement strand
GCCCGCGGACAGGTACGCGACCGCCGAGGTGCGGTGAGACGGCGGCGGATGAGCGCACGCCCTCGGCGGATGACGCGGGTCTTCTGCTGATCCGTCAACACGTCGTCGAAGGGACCGAAGAACAGCCACAGGCCGCGGACGATATTGAGGACCTGCCCAAAACTCACGCGGAGCGCTGGGATCTCCTCGGTCGCCGCACGAGCGCGTTCGCTGGCAATGACGGCGCTGGCCAACACAATCGCGGCGATTTCTTGCGCGCCAGTTTCCACGGTGTGGCTTTGCAAGAGCGCGGTGCGGCGCAACTGTCGTTTGATTTCGCGAAAGTACAGCTCGTGCTCCCACCGTCCGGCGTAGATGCGCGCGAGTTCGAGCGCGGGCGCCGCCCGCGGATCGCACAGCGTGGTCCACAATCGCAGCACGTGGGTGCGGTGGCCGGCCCGGGTCACCTGTACGCGAATCTCGCGCACCTCGAGCCACTCGACGATGCGGTTCGGATTGCGCGGGGCCCGCACCGGCAGGCCGACGAGCCGACTGCCGTCGGCGAGTCGCTTGATCACCCGGGGCTTGACCGTCCGGGATGCGCGCAGCAAGAAATGACTGCCCACGCGCCGGCACGTGGCGTGCGCCAGCCGGGCGAACGCGACGACGCCATACAAGCGATCGCCCAGCAACAAGGCCCGCCGCGGCAGCTGCGCCAGCAGGCGCTGGGCCAGGACCCACTCCGATTCGCCGGCGCGCCCGACCGCCGCGGCGAGTGGATTGTGCAGCCCGACTTCCAACAAGACCGCCGTTGTGATTTTGGCGAACGCCGCGCGGCCACGTCGCGTACGCGCTTTCTGGAAGGTCGCCGTCACTTGCGGCGTGTTGGTCAGACTGAATTGGGTCCCGTCGAGTGCGACCAGGCGCCATCCCCGCCAGAAGGCCTCGCGGTGCTGGCGCGGCGTCGCGCGTGGCCGCAACGCGCGCCGCATCAGCTCGGCGAAGATTTCCCACGGCAGGCGCAGCCGCCGATCGGACCAGGAACTGTCGGCGAGCGGCGTGCGAAACAACTGGAACAGATGCTCGGCCAATGTGCCGGCGTCTTGCATCACGTGAAAGGTCAACGTGGGTAGCACCTGGGTGAGCGGGACCCGCGGCTTCCGTCCGCGCCGCGTGGCCACCGTCGGCACGCCGCGCGGGCCCACCAGCTGCTCCCACGCCTCGAGGAACCCGATCGGCGAGCCGCGGTCTCTGCGCTGGGAATGTGTTGACATCCCCAGGGTAAATATCGATTCCGTGTAGAAAGTACAAGTGTAAATAGTACACGGTCACATTAGATCGAATTTCCGAAAGGCATTGCCCCTAACCCCAGAATTCACTGTGTTGACAATCGTGGGGGCCGCCTTTAGGCGGCCCAGGGCCGGCCGAAGCCGGCCCCTACAGTCAACACAAGTGAATTCTGGGGCTAAACGGGTACAGCCGGCCTTCACGATAGCCTTCACGATAGCTGTTGACAGGCTACAGCTCTGAGCGTATCTTGTATCTGTAGTGACACAACATGTCTACTCTCAAGACTGACGTACCGTACGGCACCCTGGAGTTGCTGGTGCTCAAGACCTTGCAAGCCATCGGGCCGATGAATGGGTATCGGCTGGCACGACGGATCGAGCAAGTCTCGGAACACGTCCTGCGGCTGAACCAAGGCTCGATCTATCCGGCGTTGCTGCGCCTCCAGCAGAAAGGCTGGATTCGCACCCAGTGGGGCGTGTCGGAGACGAAGCGCCGCGTCAAGATCTACTCGCTCACGAAAGCGGGCGCGAAGCAGGTGCAGCGAGAGGTCGCGAACTGGGAGCGGACCAGCGCCATGGTGGCGCGTTTTCTGGAGTCGCTGTCGTGAGTCGTCGTGCGCTGGTCGCCCGCGTACTGGGGCTCCTTCGTCTCCGGCAGGTCGAGCGTGAGCTGGACGACGAGATCCTGGCCCATCTGGAACAAGCGGAGCAGGACAACCTGCGGGCCGGCATGCCCGCCGAGGAGGCGCGCCGCGCCGCACAGCGCAGCTTCGGGGGCGTGGAGCAGGTGAAGGAGGCGCATCGGGATGTCGGGGGCTTTCCCGTGCTGAGAGACGTCGTGCAGGATGTCCGGGTGGCGATCCGAGCGATGCGGAGGCAGCCTGGCTTCGCCATGGTGGTTGTCTTCACGCTTGCGCTCGGCATTGGCGCCACGACGGCCATGTTCAGCGTGCTGAACGCGGTGCTGCTCCGGCCGCTTCCGTATCGAGCCCCGGAGCAGCTGGCGATGTTGTGGACCGAGGATCCGACCCAAAACCTTCGCGAAGTCCGATCGGACGATTGGAATGTCGCAGAGTGGCGGTGTCAGAGTCAGAGCTTCGCGGACATCGCCATCTTCGACAGCATCGCCGTGACGCTGACGGGCGCAGACGGGGCGGAAGGGATCGCGGGCGCCAGCATTTCGCCCAACCTGCTTTCCCTCCTCGGCGTTCAGCCCGTGCAGGGCCGCAACTTCTCCCCCGAAGAAGCGGCCGAGCGGCAGCGCGTCCGCCTGATCAGCCATCGCTTCTGGCAGGCGCGGTTCGGAGGCTCGAGCGAGGCGATTGGCGCGACCATCGTGCTCGACGGGCGGCCTGCCCAGATCATCGGCATCCTCCCTGCCGGGTTTCAGGTCGCGAGCTTCGATGCAGACGTGTGGGGGACGACTGGGAGGTTGGGCGACTGTGAATCCGGGCACGGTCCGCGTGGCGGAGACTCGCAGGAGTGGTTCGCCGTTGGGAGACTTCGACCCGAGGTGACGTTCGACCAGGCCCAGGCGGAGATGAGCGCCATCGCCCGCCGCCTCGACGATCAGCTGCCGGTGGCCGAGCGGAACCGGGGCATCACCGTCGTCCCGTTCAGCCTCCACATGGTCGAATCCCGATCGCGGTTGGCGTTGTGGATGCTTGGCGGCGCGGTGTTGTGCGTGCTCCTCATCGCCGCGGCCAACGTCGCCAGTCTCTCCCTGGCGCGCAGCGTCGGCCGCGTGCGCGAGCTGGCCGTTCGCGCCGCGCTCGGGGCGAGCGCCGGGCGGATCGTGCGGCAGTTGCTCACCGAAAGCCTCCTGCTCGCCGCCGTCTCGGGCGTGATCGGCACGCTGCTCGCCGTGGCAGGTATCCGCTTCATCCGTGCCAACGGGCCTGACAACCTGGTGCGTCTGAGCGAGGCGAGCCTCGATCTGCGCGTGCTCGGCTGGGCACTGACTGTCTCTCTTCTGACCGGCATCCTGGTCGGACTGGCACCCGCGATGACGACGTTGCGCCGTAGCGTGCGGCCATCGGGCGAGGAGGGCGGCAGGAGCGTCGCGGGTGGAGCGGCTACGCGCCGGGTCCGTCGCGCCCTCGTCGTGGCGGAGTTCGCGCTCGCGATCGTCCTGCTCGTCGGCGCCGGCCTGCTGGCTCGAAGCTGGTGGCGCGTGGGACACATCGATCCGGGATTCAGACCCGAGCGCGTTCTTACGATGGGTCTCTCCGCGACAGGCTTCAGCGACTCCGCAGAGCGGAGCAGTTTTTATGACCGCGTGCTCGAACAGATTCAGGCGGTTCCCGGTGTACAGAGCGCCGGTCTCAGCGACGATTTCTTCATCTCGAATCCCAAAGTACTGACCGTTACCATCGAAGGAGACGATGGAACGGTTTCCGAACGTCTGCGCCTCCCGTCAGACGGGGTCAGCGTGGATTTCTTCAGGACTGTTGGGACAGAGCTGCTCCGGGGCCGTTTCTTTTCGGTCAGGGATGGGGCGGAGGCTCCGCAGGTGGCGATCGTCAACGAGGCAATGGCTCGCCGCCTGTGGCCCGCGCGCGATGCCGTGGGAAGACGAATCAAGCTCGGTGCCGACGGCTGGTGCACCGTCGTGGGCGTCGTGGCGAACATGCGCCGCCAGGGACCGGAACGCGAGCCGATCCCGCAGATGTTCGCGCCGCTCGCGCAGAGCGGGAGCGCTCCCAGCAGCGTGGACCTGTTCATCCGAACGTCAACGGACGACCCGGTGGGCATGGCCGGGGCACTTCGAGCGGCCGTCGGCCGCGTGGACAAGCGAGCGCCCGTCGATGGCGTCGTGCCCCTGAAACGTCAGCTCGGAAATTACCTCGAGCAGCGCCGCTTCCAGACCTCGCTCGTGCTCGGGTTCTCCGCCGTGGCGCTGCTGATGGCCGCCGTCGGCATCTACGGCCTCATCCAGTACTCCGTGGCGACGCGCACACAGGAGATCGGGATGCGCATGGCCGTCGGCGCACAGTCGGGCGATATCTTCCGCATGATCATCGGCGAGGGACTGAAGCTGAGCCTGATTGGTCTCGCGCTCGGGCTGGTCGGAGCCTTCTGGGTGGCGCAGGCTGGCAGCAATCTCCTGTTCGGCGTGACCGCAACGGATCCGTTGACGTTTCTGACGGTCTCGCTGTTGCTGCTCGCGGTCTCCATCGTCGCCTGTTATGTCCCGGCCCGGCGCGCGACCAAAGTCGATCCGGCCGTGGCGTTGCGGGTGGAGTAGCTGTTCGCCTGCCGCACGGCGGAAGCGGAACACCGCCATGGTTGCGCCTTCCTGGAGTCATTGTCATGAGTCTGCGTGCGCTTCTGGTGCGTGTTCGTGATCTCGTTCGGCGTCGGCAAGTCGAGCGCGAGCTGGACGACGAGATCCGGGCGCACTTGGAGCAAGCCGAACTGGACAACCTCCGCGCGGGCGTGCCACCCGAGGAGGCCCGGCGCGCCGCGCGACTGAGCTTCGGCGGTGTGGAGCAAGTGAAAGAAACGCAGCGCGACGTCCGAGGATTTCGTCCGCTGGAGATGTCGTGCAGGACGCGCGGTTCGGGCTGCGCTCCCTGATGAAGCAACCGGCCTTCACGGCCGCGGCCATCGTGACATTGGCCCTCGGGATCGGCGCCAACACCGCGATCTTCAGCATTGTCGACGCTGTGCTCCTGAGGCCGACGCCATTCGACCAGGTAGATCGTCTCGTGATGGTCTGGGAGACCGATCGGAACGGCGACACCGTGCGTGAGCCCGCGTCGTTTCCGGACTATCTCGACTTCCAGGAGCAGAGCGGGAGCTTCGAGACCCTGGCGGCCTTTGCGGGCACCGAGGCCAACCTGATGCCCGACGCTGGTGATCCCATCCGTGTAGCCGCGTTCCGCGTGAGCCACGAGTTCTTACCGATGGTCGGCGTCCGCCCGTTGCTCGGCCGCACGTTCACCGCCCAGGAAGACCGGGCCGGCGGCCCACGCGTCACGCTGATCGGAGAGGCGCTGTGGGGTCAGCTGTTCTCTCGTGACCCCGGCGTCGTCGGCCGCACGATCCGCCTCAACGGCGACGTACACACAGTCGTCGGCGTGCTGCCAACGAAAGCGGATTTCGGGACACTGCAGATCCTTGGCGCCGCCGCGTATCGACGATCCTTTGCCGATCGGGGCGGCCGGGTAGACGTCGACGTCTGGGTGCCGCTTCAGCTCAGTTCTGAGATCCCCCGTGACTATCATGGCTCGTTCGTGATGGGACGTCTCGCGCCCGGTGTTACGCCAATGACCGCACAGAAGGAGATGACCGCTATTGCGGCAGATCTTGAGCGCGCCCACGCCGAGAACGAGGGGAGGGGCGTATTCGTGGAATCCCTGGGCGATGTCGTGTTCGGTCCGGTCCGCCCAGCATTGCTCGTGCTGTTGGGCGCGGTGATGCTGGTGTTGCTCGTGGCATGCGTGAACGTCGCCAATCTATTGCTCGCGCGCGGCACATCGCGCATGCGGGAAGTGGCGGTGCGGGGCGCGCTTGGTGCAGGCATGGGACAGCTCACGCGCCAGTTCCTTGTCGAGAGTGCCTTGCTCACGTTGATATCGGCGGGGGTGGGCATTGTCGTGGCCTACACGGGAGTCGATCTGCTCCGGGCGATGGCGCCAGCCAACATCCCGCGTGTCTCACTGGTCAGCATCGACGAGCGTGTTCTGCTCACAACGCTGGCCGTGAGCACGTTCGTGGCACTCGTCTTCGGTATGCTGCCGGCATGGCAGGCGCGGCGTGTCGACCTTCTGGATGCGCTCAAGACCGAGGCGGGCCGCGCGGCGTCCGGCGGACGTGAGCATCGGCGATTTCGCGCGGGGCTCGTGGTCGTCGAGCTCGCGCTGGCGGTCACCTTGATGGTGGGGGCTGGGCTGCTCATCAAGAGTCTTTGGCAACTCCAGCAGGTCGATCCAGGGTTCCGTACAACGGACGTTCTCAAAGCGGAGTACCAGCTTCCTGAGGACCAGTGCGTCAGGGACACGTCGCCGGAGCGAGGCTTTCCCGAGATCCGTCGCTTCAGCGAAATGCTCGTGAGCCGTGTAGGCGCCATTCCTGGCGTGGAGGCCGTCGCCCTTGCTGCACAAGACCCGCTCGATGCCGGCGCCACCAGCTCGCTGGTGGTGGTTGGACGCGAGGCCGAGGCTCGGAGATGGCCTGAGCCCGCCACTCGGGGCGTGAGCGCTCAGTACTTTCCAACGCTTGACGTGCCCCTCCTCCAGGGACGCCTCTTTCGACCCTCGGACGACACACCTGAGGCAGGCACCGTCGTCCTTATTAACGACGCTGCGCGCCAGCGATACTTTGCACACCACGATCCGCTCAACCAGCGCATTCTCGTTGGGGGGGATTTGGAGTGCACGGTGGTGGGTGTCGTGGGGAACGAGCGAATCCACGGGTTGACCGAGGTTGCCCCACCCGCCGTCTATTTCCCGCTGGGCAAGCTCCCATCGTTGAGTCAGACCTTGCTGGTTCGCTTCGTTGGCGATCCGAACGTTCTTGCACGCCCGATTCGTGACGTCGTCCGTGAACTGGACCCCGCGCTGCCGATCTACGGCATGGAAACCCTGCAGCAAACGCTAAGCGACTCATTCGGACAGCAGCGGTTCACCATGCTGGTGCTCGGGTTCTTCGCAGGGGTGGCGCTGTTCCTCGCGGCGGGCGGCGTCTACGGTGTGTTGAGCTACACCGTCACCCAGCGGACGCGTGAGATTGGGATTCGCATGGCCGTTGGCGCAGACCGACGAGACGTCTGGCGGCTCTTCCTCGGGGAGGGCTTGAGGTTAACGCTGGTCGGCACAGCGTTCGGCCTTGTCGCAGCGCTCGGGCTCACACGACTGCTCGCCAGCTTGCTCTACGGCGTGAGCACGAAAGATACATGGATCTTCGGCGCCGTATTCCTCTCATTGGGCAGTGTCGCGCTCTTCGCAAGCTATGTGCCTTCCCGTCGCGCGGCACGAGTGGATCCCACTGTGGCGCTACGAACAGAGTAGGGACGGTTCGTCGTCACGACGGCCAGGGTGTTGCGGGCACGCGCGCTGCGTGTGACGGAGGTCAGAGGATGACCACGCCTTTCCTATCGTCGACCATGGCGGCCGAGGGGGCTGTCCGTGAGGCTTCCGGCTCGTATAACCGCTGATCCGACACGACACGAGCCGATGAAAGCGAACCCACTATCAAGGTGGCGCTTGGCTGGATCGGCTACGTCGGCGCGGCGGCCCTCATCTCCGCAGCGTTGCTGATGTCCGGGTTGAACGATTTCGTCACACCGGCTTACTGACCCGACACGGCGAACTCGCAGGAGGCCCAAGAGGCGGCAGCATCGCTAACGCCGCAGACTGGATACAGGCCAGACGTGATCGCCAAGCGTTCAAAAAGAAAATACAAGGGGCGTAAGGATGTGTGGTTGCCCGAAAATGACCGGGAGGAAGTTTCACCCTTCCACGATTTGGGTTGTCAGTCTCTTGGTGGTCGTGGTAGCAGCAGAATTTGCGCAGGCAAACGCTACGCTCCGGCGCCGGGCACATTGGGCGCGACATGCGCAGATTGGCGACTCATCGCAACCGACACGTAGCACTCCTCCAGTGAGCGACGACGCCGCGTGCGCGCGTCCAACGGTACAGTGCCCCATGCCTGTCGTAAAGCCACCAGCAAAAGCAGAGCCGTTGATGCCAGTGGTTCGGCCGGATGCCACTGTTGACTACAGGATTCGTATTGTGCGACCACCGTGTGTGAACCCACTGGACCCTAACGCTCACGCTTGGTCACGAGAGACGCAGCGTTCGCTCGCTCACAGACGGTAGGAGGACTGCACGCTCTTTGCGCACACTTCCGCCCGCGTGCGCAGCGGATGGGCGCATCCTGGCCGGGACCACGACGGATCGGTCGATCGTGAAGTGGCGGCGAGCGATGGCCGTGTTGGTTTCTGCCGGCGCGAATGGTGTGGCGACAAGAAACAGTAGACCGAGTGTGGTCAGAGCACTGCTGGATGTACAGCTAGCCCCCGGTGCGCAAGAACTCCGCGACCCCGCCAAAGCCGACACCGGTGACGGGGTTCAAGACGCAGTTCCCGGTGAGGCTGGTCGGTACCCCTCCAACGATGACGCTGGCGCCCGCCAGCGCCCCGTCGGTGACGGTGACGTTCACGACCGGCACCATCGCGACGGTCGTGACGCTCCAATCGACGGTCGAGGTGTCGCCGTTGTCCCAGGTCACCTGCGCCGTCCCGCTCAGGCCGCCCTCGAGAGCGGCGATGCTACAGGCCATGCCACCGGTCCCCGTCAACTCCATCGTGAAGCCCTGGTAGGGAACGCCGGTCAACGACGTACATGGTGTCAAGGGCGAGACGGCCGTCCCGCCCTGCACGTGACCCGTTAGCTGCTGCGGCTGCGCGAGCAGTGTGATGCCGGGGGCGATCCGTACGGTCGCCGCGATCGGGCAGAGGAGGTCGGTCACTGGGGCAGTCGGCGGAGCCTGGGCAGCGGCCGGCGAGGCTGTGGCGGCCGAGAGCAGACCCAGCAGAGGTAGCAGCAAGAGCGAAGATACCGAGACTCGCGTTCGATGGCGCATCAAATCTCCTTGTTGAGTGGCCTGTACGCATGGCGCAGTCGCAGTCATTCCGTTCGGAGGCGCTGCCGCGGACTGCTCTCGCTCACCCGCGGGGCGTTTACTCCTGGGCAGCTTATCACTCGGGTACGTCGGGCTTGTCAAGAGCTCTGTGTGAGCTTTCTGTGAAGGTCGTTGTGAGTGGAGCACCGACCGGTTTCACCGGAAGCCGTCACGGCACGTCTGGGACTTCTCTAACGTTTGCGACCTGTCCACGCTGGACGCAGAGGTCTGGTGCACATAGCGGCCCAGCGCGGTGATGGGCCAGACGAGGCGATAGAGGTGGTAGTTCAGCGAGAAGTCCCATGGGAATCCGGTCCCGGTGAATTCCAGTTCGTTCCAACCGCCGTCCTCTCGCTGAGTCCTACTCAGCCAAGCGACGCCGCGCTGCACAGCGTCCCCCTGCTCATCCGCGGCCAGCAGAGCCAGCAACGCCCATGCCGTCTGGGAGGCGGTTGAGTTTCCTCGGCCAGCCCAGCGCCGATCGATATAGGAGCGCATGTCCTCGCCCCAGCCTCCGTCCGGGTTCTGGTGGTGGAGCAGCCAGTGCACGGCACGTCGGATGGACACGTGGTCCACCGGGATGCCCGCAGCCACAAGAGCTGGGACAACCGATCCGATACCAAAGATGTAGTTGGTGCCCCAACGGCCGAACCAAGAGCCGTCCGCCTCCTGTTCACCGAGCAGCCAATCCAGCGCGCGGCGGGTGCGCGGGTCGTCCGCCTGGCCGACTTCGGCCAGGAGCTCGACGACATGCGCAGTGACGTCGGCCGAGGGCGGGTCAATGACCTCGCCGAAGTCACAGAAAGGTACCTTCGTCAGGAGCGTATTGGTGTTATCCACATCGAAGGTGCCCCAGCCCCCGCTCTTGGACTGCATCGCCCACAGCCAGGTGACGCCGCGTTGCACCGCCGCATCCCGCCGTATCGGATCAGATCCCGGTACGCGCCGCAGCGCCAGCATCACCATGGCCGAGTCGTCGGTGTCGGGGTAGGTCTCGTTATGGAATTCGTACGCCCAGCCGCTCGCCGGTGACTTCGGGCGGCGTGTAGCCCAGTCGCCACGCTTTCCAACCTCCTGGTCCAGAAGCCAGTCCGCCGCCTTCACCAACCGGGGGTGATCGCGCCTCACACCGGCGTCAGTGAGCGCGATCGTGGCGAGGCAAGTATCCCAGACCGGGGACTGAGAGGCTTCGACCATCCGATAATCGCCGTAGCGGATTGAATAGCGTTCCAGCGAGGCCAGACCCTGGACGATGACGGGGTGATCCAGACCGTAACCAAACAGATGCAGGGCGATGATCGAATACACCGTGGGCGGCTGGATCCCGCCCCAGCAACCGTCTGCCTCCTGACGATCGACGATCCAGGCTGCGGCCCGCTTCATCGCGAACCGCCGCAGCGGACGGATCGCCCAACGCCGGTAGACGTGCAGGAATCTATCCAGGCGTTCGAACATGCCTTCCCACGTGGTGGCGGGAGCGAACGGCATCGGTGGAAATGGGTTCAACGGGTCGGGATGCAGTTCCCTCAGGTCGACGGAGGTCGGCCGCACTGGGCGAATCGACGAGACAATGCTCAGCGCGACAACGGTGCCTCGTGCCCAGCTTGCCAAGGCGTAGATGTTGAGCGGGCCCCGTCGGGGGAGCAGCATTATTTCGGGTGGCAGCTCTGGCAGTCGGTCCCAGGGGAACCAGCCAAAGAGTGCCAGCCAGACTCGGGTAAAGACCCGCGTTCGAGCGATCCCGCCGTTATCTCGGATCCACGCCGCAGCGTTCCTCATGTGCTCGGCATTCGGGTCGTCTCCGGTGAGCTTCAGCGCCACGTACGACTCGACGGTCGCAGAGAGGTTTGGAGGGCCACCATAAAACGTGCTCCAGGTGCCGTCGGGCTGCTGCTGGGAGCGGATCCATTTGGCAGTGGCCTCGGTCACATCAGGACTACTGACGCCTAGAAACTTCCGGAGCAGGAGATCCTCGGCGTTCATGGTGACGTTGGATTCCAGATCCCCTTTCCACCAGCCGGCCTCGGCCTGCAAGGACAGCAGGTACTCGCTGGCACGTTCCAGGGTTCGGCGGGCGGACTCCTCGCTTGGCGTTGGCTGAGCCATGCTGTTCTCCGTAGGAGTTGCGCTGATGTGCTCGCTGCCGTGCAACGAGCCGGGCTGGCCGGCAGCCTTGTGGAACGTGATCACAGCGTGACGGCTTTTCGGACTGGGGGTATGCCGTGATTCGGGCCGCCGAGCCATCCCAGCCAGGAAAGGAAGCCGGTAATTTCCTGCGGCAGCTCACCCCATCGGCCGGTGACGACCGCATGGCGCGTACGAGAGGACAGTGCTTGACCGACGACATTCAAGAACGCCGCTGCGAGGATGTGTTTACGGCTCTCGGTCATCGCTAACAGCCTGAGCGAGCGATCCCGCCGGTGCGTCTCCGTGCGCCACAGACCGAACACAGCCTGGCGTAGCGCGCGAGTGGTAGGCGTGTCCTCGGAGAAGAGACGATAGATTCCAGCGCCGAGACGGTCAGACGTCCAGCATTGGGAGGTACGCTCCCGTGCATAGGTCGCTACATTCGCTGAACGCGCCAGGGATTCGGCGTCCAAGAAGGCGGTGGTGAGGCCGGAAGCCACCAAGGGGTGAGCGTGTCCCACCGCGTCACCCACCAGGGCATAGCCTTCGCGGCCGTAGAAGGTCCGACGCCGGAAGTGGTTGGCAGCCCATTGGACACGCCCCATCTGCAGTTGGGTTGCCATTGGTTGCTGAAGGGATGCAGGGAGGGCATCTGCGTAGCGGTCCCAGAGGTAGGCGTGCAGGTCCCGCGCCCGCGGGCGGGTCCGTGGCACGTCCAAGCAGAGGCGCACCGTGTGCTCATCAAGTCGGTAGGCGAGGGCGGGGCCGAGGCCGCCGAGCATGATGTGTCCGTACCGTTCTGTGGGCAGCAGAGCGCCCTCCAGAGTCAGCCCCGCTAGATGGGACAACGTCACTTTGCCGGAGGGATCTTGGCTGCCACGCGTGAGGAAGGCACGAATCACAGACGAGCGGCCGTCGGCTCCAATGATCAGCGAACCGCGGAACGTCCGATTGGAGGTGTGCACCCTTCCGAACGGTCCGACTTTCCGGACTCGCGCCCCGGTGATGAGCTCGATGCCTGGACGTTGGTCGACGATGCGTCGGAGTGCCTCGGTCAGGTTGGCGTGGGAAAGGCTGAGCGCGCCCCCCTCTGGATACGGCAGTGCGATCGGCCTGCTCCCGTCCCCGGGGTGCACGATGAATCCTTGGCCGAGGCTTCCATGCGCCTCCCGGCAGAGGTCGACACCCATCCGACGCAGCACCTGGACTCCTGCTGGGTGGATCCACTCGCCGGCCAGCCGGCGTGGCGCGGCGCGTTCGGCTTCCAACACGACGACCCGTGCTCCCCGTCGTGCGAAGGAAAGCGCGCAGGCACAGCCAGCTGGACCGGCACCGATCACCACTACGTCAAATGAGCTCACTGGCTATTGTCCACGGTCGCCTTGGTCTCGTGGAGGCTCCGGTAATGTCCCGGACTCTACGGCGTCTGATTCTGGCGTGCGATGCCGACACCACGAACTCGCAGTTGGAAGAGTACGCTATCGCTTCTTCCTATTCGAGATGGGGTAAGCACTCCAGGTTCTGTCAAGCGTCGAGCCCACCGGATTGGTTTGTCGCCATGCTGGGCTCGGTCCTCGGGGGATCGCTCGACGAGCCGGTTTGCCCTTGCAGGGTGCACCCCTTCGCGAGAGCATACTTCACAATATGAAGTCCTTTGCATCAAGGTCCGCGGCATGTCGGAAGCCATACAGCGCACGCAGTACGCGTGGCGCTTTCGGCACCGCCGAACTGACTCACGCCGTCAGGAGGAAGCGGTGATGGAAAGGTTCGTCGTCTCTGCCTCTTACTTTGCCTGGTTTTGATTGGTGAACTCTGGTGAGCCGCGAAGGACTCGGGCAGAGTGGCGCGGCCGTAGGCCGCGGCACGAGCGGAGGAACTCGGGGCAAGCCAGCTCGAATGGAATGAGAG
>JBOGIN010001001.1:0-3205 GCA_050742275.1 Vicinamibacteraceae bacterium | reverse complement strand
GAAGCCGGCAAAGGCGATCACTTGCATATCGGCGAAGAAGAAGCGCCGTACGCGTTTCGCGACCTGACGACGCTGTACGCCGACTTTGACGCGGAGGTGACTCGATGGCTCGATCGAAATCGACGCTCTTGATTCGCGTGCTTCCGGCGAGCGAATCCAGGCGAAAGACCCAGGCGACGTTGGCTGCCGTTGATCAGGGTAAGGCGGTACCCCATGCACAGCCTACATACACCTTCCACACGATCAGCGAACTTTGGAAGATCCTCACACCGAACCGCTGGGCGCTCCTCGAGGGACTGCTCGACACGCCGCCCCTGAGTCTACGTGCGCTCGCGCGCAGAGTCGGACGTGACGTGAGAGGTGTGCACACAGACGTGCACCGACTTCTCCATTGCGGGCTCCTGGAAAAGACCCATACGGACAAGCTCCGACTGTTCGGTAGCTACGACGCCGAACCCGAGGTTGGGATAGCCGCCAACCAGATCACGCGGATTCATGTGGACTTCACCGTGCACAGCACGGAAGGAAAAGAAGCCGCGTGAAGGAAGATGTGCGCGCAGCGGACATCGATTAGCGCGTGAGACGCACACCGAGTCATCGGCCGCGTGTGCGCCGAGCGTCGAATCACGCCTACTCCACGTGCTCCCGAAGTCGGTGGGCGTTCTATCGGGTTCGCTCGAGGATCAAACGCGCTGCAGGAGCTTGTGTAGCCCCAGTCAACTTGCTGCCGGAACTAATGGAGGCGATCGTGGATCGCGATGCGGGCGCGGCCGTCGCCCGCGGTGACGCGCTGGTAACCCAGCTCCTGCATCAGCTCGCCGCACACGGTTTCGACGATCTTCACATGTGCGCGCGGCAGGTCGTCGGCCCACCCGCCGACCTTGCCGCGCCGAAAAAAATCGGCCGGCGACCGCTCGGCGGGAACGTCGAGGTGCTTGTGGTCCTTCTCGTTCTTCAGCTTCGAGAACTCGTGCCGGTCGACCATGGCCTCGCACTCGCGCCGATCCCAGCCCAGCCCGAGCCAGCGGGCCACGGCCTCGAGCTCCGTCGCCGGTTCGGCGCGTATGGCCTCGTACCGGATCTCCCGGTACACGGCCGGCGTGTCACGGGCCACGCGCTGCGCGCTCTTCACGTGCCGGCACCACTTGCGTGCCGCGCGGATCGGGTTCCGCGGCGCCCAGTCGCTGCCCCACGTCCCGCCCGCCGCTATGAGCGATGCCACGGTGTCACGCGGCCTCCGATTTCGTCGAACGCGGCCTCCGAGGCCGAAGCGGCTCGACGAGCGTCGCTTGGTCCGGTCCCGCGCGTCGCAGGACCTCCGCGGCGACGGGATCGCCCGGAAGGGCAAGCACCACGATCCGGGCGCGCGTCAGCCGTGCTCCGCGTGGGAAGGCGGAAGGGGATTCTTCCGCTCGAATGCCCGGATGAAGGGTCTCATGCGTTCCACCTCGCGCTCCAGCTCCTCGAGGCGCTGGGCCGGATCGGCCGCGCCCTCGCGCAAAGTGAGTCCGCCCCAGCCCAGCTCGAGCCCGTCATTGGCCGGCTTGATGAGCTTCGCTACTTCGACGGCCAGGTCCTCCTTCGGCACCTTCGCCTTGTGCACCTCGACCGGCTGGTCCCCCAGGCTCACCGCCGGTGTGGTCGCGACGCCGATCGTTGTGTAGCGGCCCACCGAGGGGACGCCCGCCTCGTCCACGACGAATACCAGGTAGACGCCCGGAGGCGCCACCGCGGCGTCGCCGGGCACCGCGACCCGGACCGTGGTGCTCGTTCGGGAAAGGATCTTCGCGAGGACGCACCGCTGGTCCGAGTTGAACGAGTGTGTGGCCGCGCCGCACCGCATGAAAGCAACCCGCTCGATCGTGGCCGCGTCCGGCGTCGGGATCTCAACCTCGGAGCCATAGGCCGCGTGACTGGCGGGATACCCGATCTCCGGCCGGTCGGCGTAGATGTAGGGCGGATTGAAGATCTCGATCTCGAGCTGCGACGTGTTGAAAGGAGGGGGGTTCCATGCGCAGTCGGTTCCGGCCACGAGGACGCGGCCGTCGGGCAATAGAATCGCCGTCGCGTGATAGAGGCGCGCCACCGTCATGTGGCACATCTCCTTCCACTGCTCGGTCACGGGATCGAAAAGCTCCGCAGGATACACTGGCGATGCAGCCGTGCCCTCCATCCCCTGGCTGCTGCCGCTGACGACGAGGACGGTGCCGTCGGGCAGGAGTACCGCATCGGGCATCGTGCGAGGATGGTTCATCGACCCGGTGGGCTCCCAGGCAGGCGAGTCGGCGCTCATGTCCAACTTCTCGCACGTCCGCGTGGCCGGCGTGTCGGCCTGGACGGGATCCGGACCGGCACCGCCAATTGCCAGGATCGTAGCGGCGTATGGAGGGTCGCTCTCGGGCGAGAGCGGGAGCAGCACCGCCGATCCCTGGAACGGATCGGTCCGGTCCTGGAGATCGGGACGGTGCACGGCGTGGTACACGGTCGAGGAAAAGGTCAGCGTCTGGAGATCGAGCACATATGATCTGCGTCCGGCGTGGACGAGGACCGTGTTGCCCGGGAGGACGAACAGCCACGGATAACTCGGAGGAGCGCCGTACGGAAGCGGCCGCTCCGGTGAGATCTGGTTGGTCGAGGGATCGAAGATCTCGAAAGTGTCGTTCACGACGTGCGGCTTGTCCGTGGGCCGGACCCAGCCGCCCACGATCAGGACCTTTCCGTCTGGCAGCGTGACGCACGAGGGATACCAACGTCCCCGGGCGCACGCCCCCACCCGGTGCCACTGGCCACCTCCCGCGCCATTCGCCTGGAAGACATGGATCGAGCGGACCGCATGTTCGAACGGACGGAACCACGCGTTGTCCTCCCGCTCGCCACCAGCCACGAACAGCCGGCCGTCCGGCAGGAACGCGTGACCGGCGCAGAACAGATTCTCCATCTTCCCCGGGACTCCGGGGAAGGTATCTGTGGCACCGGATGGATAGGTGGGCGTGGACAGGTATCCGGTCGGCAGATCCAGGACCGACGATTCCCCGTAGAGCGCCGGATGGCTCACGCAACCCGGCGGTACCTCGTAGGTGAAGAAGACCACCTTGTGGCCCCGCATCAAGGCCGCGTGCACGCCCACGACGCCCGACGTGTACCACGGCTTCTCCCAGCGCCCGTGCTCCTTGAAAGACAGGTCACACGGCACCGGGGTGGGGGC
>JBOGIN010001000.1:0-4905 GCA_050742275.1 Vicinamibacteraceae bacterium | reverse complement strand
GTTGCGGGCATAGCGGTCCAAGAGCTCGAACCCGGCACTGCTTGTCGAGGTCATATTCGGTCCGTGCATAACCGCGCGCTGGATGTTGAGCGTTCGGTTCACCCGGCTCTCTGGCGGCATTGGCGCTAGCGCATGGTCCAGCATGGCCGTCGCCACCATCAGCACGAGGAGCGTAAAGCTGATGCCGAACAGGCTGATGAAGGTGAAGAACTTCCGCCTGAGCAGCACCTTCACGGAGAGAGTCACATAGTGCCTAATCATCTACACCCACGCCTGTTTCCCGTTTCCTGTGTCCCGTGTCCAGATTCCTGAACCCTGAATGCCGATCAATTGACTTGTCGACCATCGAAGAGACGCACGATGCGCGCCGTCCGCTCCGCCTTGTGCTGATCATGCGTGACCATCACGATCGTCGTACGCTCCTGGCGGTTCAGATCCTCGAGCAGGCCCATGATCTCCTCACCCATGTGCGAGTCCAGATTGCCCGTCGGCTCGTCTGCGAGCAGGATGCGCGGCCGCCCGACGATGGCACGGGCAATGGCGACGCGCTGTTGCTGTCCTCCAGAGAGCTGTGACGGAAAGTGGTGGACGCGCGCGCTGAGCCCCACGCGTTCCAGCGCTTCCAGCGCACGAGAACGTCGCTCGCGATTCGACATCCGCCGATAGAGCAGGGGAATCTGGACGTTGTCCAGCACCGCGAGATCGCTTACCAGGTGAAAGGTCTGAAAGACGAAGCCAATCTCGCGATTGCGGATGGCGGCAAGCTGCTTGTCGCGATGGGTCGTAACCAACGTCCCATCGAGTTGGACCTGGCCCCGGGTCGGCACGTCCAAGAGGCCGGTTAGATTGAGCAATGTGCTCTTGCCGCACCCAGACGGTCCCATCACCGAGATGAAGTCGCCCTCGGCAACCTCCAGGTTGATGTTGGTGAGCGCAACCGTCTCAATCCGGTCGGTTCGATACACCTTTTCGATATTCTCGAGACGAATCATGGTGAGTTGTGAGTGTTGAGCTCTGAGTGTTGGGTGTCGAGTCTGAGCGCGAGCCTCGAGCCTACCTGACCTTGAGCTCGTTCGCGTGTAGATAGTCACGCATGTCAGAGATGATGACCTCATCACCCTCGTTCAAGCCAGATGCGACCTCGATCTCGTCAAAGCTGGACACGCCGAGCGTAACGTCGGTTCTCGTGGCTCGATTGCCACGGATGACGAACAGTTGCTGCGCTCCGCCGCCATCCACGAACGGGCCGCGCTTCACCTTGAGGACGTTCCGCTTGCGTGCGGTGACCACCTGCACGTCGGCCCGCAGGCTCGGCCGCAGCCTCGGATGTGATCGCTCCGTCAACGCCACGGTGAACGTGAGCGCCCCGTTCTCGACGGTTGGGTACACCTCCGAGACCGAGCCTTCCAGCTGCACGCGATCGTCGAGCGACACGATGACCGGCATGCCTCGCTGGATGCGGCTGGCATGGACGTCTGAGACAGTAGCGTCCACGCGAAACGACGAGAGATCAGCGATGCGCGCGATGACCTCGCCACGCGGCACGAGCGCACCTTCTTCCGAGAGCACCCAGGTCAGCACGCCGTCACGATCCGATTGTGTCGTGGCCAAGTCGAGCACGCGGCGGGCTTCGGCGGCTTCCTTCCCGAGCGACGCGCGCTCGAGCGCCAGTCCCTGGATCTGGAGGCTCGTCGAGCGTTGCGCATTTCGTCGCGCCTCACGAAACTGCGCCAGCTCGATTGTTGCCTGGTTCACGGCGAGCTCCGATTCACGTAGTGCGTCGGCGGAGATGAGCGCGTCCTTGGAGAGCTGCAAATTCCCGGCGTGCTTGGCCTGCGCCAACTCGAGCTCGAGCTGCTTCCCTTCGATGCTGCCGTCGAGCTCAGCAAGCGCCTTTTCGAGGTCCAGCGTTGCTTGGGCCTGGGCGTTGTCCTTGATCTCGAGGTCTGTTTCGAGCTTTTCGAGTGCGAGCGTCGATTCGCTCACATCCAGCGCCACGACCGGATCCCCCTTTCGTAGCCTGGCGCCAGGGCGCTCGAGAATCCGGAGGACGCGAGCGTCGAACGGGCTGGAGAGCACACGTTCCATTTCGGGAACGACCGTCCCGGAGGCGGTGATCACCGCTTCAATTGGACCGGCAGCAACCATCGCCGTCCGAACCCGGGCGCGGCTCACGGACGGTTGGATCCATGCTGGTAGCCAGACGATCACAAACACCACGGAGGCAATTGCAATGAGCAGCGGCACGAGCCGCCGTGCCTGAAGACGCCAACGTATCCCTGGTGCGAGCGCACGGTCCACGTCCGACAAGAGGGCAAACGCCGTACCGCTTCTGCTACGCTAAATCAACGACTTACAGGCACTAACGAAGGCAGGAGCGTTCAGAATCGTACGAAGTGGCGTTCGAAATCGGACAGTGGCGCATGGAGGGTGAAGATGTCCATCTTTCTGCCAAATCTCCGCACTGGGCTCGGGCTCGCGCTGATTGTGGCAACCGTTGTTATCAGGGGCGAGGAGCCTGCGCTCAAGGAGGTGGTCCCCAAGGGCTTGCTCATTGGCGCAGCTGTCAACCAGCGGCAGGTTGAAGGTAAGGATGCGATTGGGCGTGGCGTCATCGTGCGCCATTTCAACAGCGTCACCCCAGAGAACCTACTAAAGTGGCAGCCCATTCACCCCGAGCTGGACACCTACAGGTTCGAGCCGGCCGATCGATACGTGGGTTTTGGCCAGGAGCACGGACTGACCGTCAGTGGACACACGCTGATCTGGCACCAGCAGACGCCTGACTGGGTCTTTGTCGGCGAGGACGGAGCAAAGGCGGATCGAGAGACGGTGCTGTCGCGCATGCGCGCCCACATCGAGACGGTTGTCGGTCGCTATCGCGGCCGCATCCACGGCTGGGACGTCGTCAACGAGGCTCTCAATGAGGATGGCACGTTTCGCGAGACACCGTGGCTCGAGGCGCTCGGGCAGGAGTACATCGCAAAGGCGTTCGAATACGCGCACGCCGCCGATCCGAACGCGGAGCTGTATTACAACGACTACAACCTGTGGAAGCCGGCGAAGCGCAAGGCGGCGCTTCGGATTGTCGACGAGCTGCGGCGCCGCGGCTTGCGCATCGACGGCGTAGGGGAGCAGGCGCACTACATGCTAGACGGTCCGTCAATTGGCGAGATCGAGGCCGCGATTACCGGTCTGGCCAGCAGCGGTTTGCGGGTGATGATCACCGAGCTCGATATCGATGTCTTGCCAAGGGATCCGGAGATGCGCGGCGCCGACCTTTCACAGCAGAAGGAGTTCCTAGAGGAAACGAACCTGTACCCGGATGGATTGCCGGCGGTCCAGCAGCAACGGCTCGCGCGCCGCTATGCAGAGATCTTTGCGCTCGTCATGCGGCATCGCGACAAGTTATCGCGAGTCACCTTCTGGGGCGTCACAGACGACCAGTCGTGGCTCAATAACTTTCCGCTCCGCGGACGCGTGAACTATCCGTTGCTCTTCGATCGCCAGGGACAGCCCAAGGCGGCGTTCAATGCGGTCGTCAATGTGCTGAAAAAATGAACCAGTACCATTTCTGGCCCGAAAAGGTGCCCGTTTCATTTTTTCAGCCGCCGCGGGTGTGCATTTCGAGATGCGGCTCGCGTCGCAGCTCGTCAACTGGGACGAGTGTGCCGCGATCCGCAAGCGCGAGGCGCTCCTCGGCGCCGCGGTCCGTCCGCTGTCGCCACACTGATGCGATGATGTCTTGGAGCTCGGCGTCGCTGGCACCCTGTCGAAGCGGCCGGCGAAGATCGGTGCCGTTCGTCGCGTAAAGGCACAGGAGCAGCACACCGTCGGCGGTAAGGCGAGCGCGGTCGCACGTGTTGCAGAAGGGTGCCGTGGTGGACGCGATGATGCCAAACGTCAGGCCGTCGTCGATGCGAAATCGTTGCGCAGGCGCGGATGAGATCTCGCCGATGCGACTGACGCGGCCGTAGTGGTGCGTGAGGCGCTCGAGAATCTCGGCGCGGCTCATGACAAGGTTCGATTGCCAGCGTGTCGCGCCGCCCACATCCATGTACTCGATGAACCGGACTTCGGCGTTCATCCGGCGCCCAAACTCCAAGAGCCCTACCAGCTCATCGTCGTTGAACCCCCGCATGACGACGGTGTCGATCTTCAGCCCGCCGAAGAGCGCGCGTGCTGCAGCGATGCCTTCGAGCACGTCGGCGTGGCGATCGAGGCGTGCCATCGCGCGGAAGCGCTCGGGCCGCAGCGTGTCCAGGCTGATCGTCACTCGACGTAAACCGGCAGCCGCGAGCGCTGCGGCCGCCGGAGCAAATAGGAGGCCGTTTGTCGTCAGCGCGAGATCCTCGAGGGTGGGACAGCTCGCCAGACGCTCAACGAGATCGGGCAGGTGACGCCGCAGGAGCGGCTCGCCGCCGGTCAGACGAATCCGCGTCACGCCGAGCTGGCCAAACAGCGCCGCCAGGCGCGCGATCTCCTCGAACGAGAGGAGGTCTTCACGCGGCAGCCACACGTACTCGTCTTCCGGCATGCAGTAGAGACACCGGAGATTGCAGCGATCCGTCACCGAGATGCGCAAGCTCCCGAGCGGCCGGTCGAAGCGATCGTGCAGCATCTCTTCCATTATGCGTCACAATGCCAATCGGCTGGCGCGCGCTCACCCGGGCCGAGCTTGCATGGAGCAGGCGAGGGACGTAAGGTGGGGTACAGCATGTGTCCGCCGCGCGTCTGGAGTCGGTAAGATCTGTGATGACGGCCGGACGAAACTCTGCAGTGTGATCGCCTGACAATTGTGGAGCTCCGCCGAATGAGCGCAACATCGCGTGCGTTGAGCACGGATAGAAGATCGACCGCTGATGCCTTTTGGAATCGCTACTATACGGAGAGCACCTTCTCTCG
>JBOGIN010000999.1:0-4498 GCA_050742275.1 Vicinamibacteraceae bacterium | reverse complement strand
CAGCGCGGTCGATCCGCTCCGGCTCCTGTCCGCCGGTGAGGCTCGCGCGCTTGTCCGGCCGCTCCGGGCGCGCGTAGACCGCCATGTCCTCGAACGTGCGGCTCTGTTCCTTCCAGTCGCGAACGTTCAGATACGACGACCCGTCACGGACCTCCTGGCCTAGCTTGAGCGTCCACAGGAGCGCGAGGCGATCAGCATCTCGGTAGGGCAGGTCTCGCAGCACCACGGCATGAAGCACACTAAAGATCGCCGTGTTGGCGCCGACGCCGACCGCCAGCGTCAGCACGGCGACAGCTGAGAATCCAGGGTGCTTGATGAGCGACCGTCGCGCGTCCCGAACATCTTCTCGTAGCGCCCCCAGCACGGATGCTTTTCCGCTGGCCGAAGCATGGAGCAGGGGCGCACAGCCGGCCGGACGAGGCCTGAACGCGTATCGCGCAGCAATCGACAGGGCATGTCGCCAGTAGCGCGCTGCGGCGACGGCATGCGAACGGCTCGCGAGACCTACGTGGAACTCCTCGATGAGGTCTCCGGCAATGCTCGCCGCGCGCGCGTCACGCGGCAACACCCGGCGAAGCAGCCATCCCGCCAGACGCGGTGGACGCACCCTTCCCCCGCCATCCCGCTTCTCTTCCCTCGTCATGGGGCCGGCTCCTTCAACAGCTCGTCCAGGCCGCTCCACATCCGCTGGAGCACCTGCCGCGACGTGCGCAGCATCAGTAGGCCGCGGGCGCTGACCGTGTAGGAGCGGCGCGGCAGTCCCGCGCGCTCCCGAGCGCCAGCGCTGATCTTCCAGCGCACCAGGCCCTTGGCTTCCAAGCGCTCCAGCGTCGTATACAGGGCGCCGCGCGACACGCGTCGCCCCGCACGCTGCTCGAGCTCGCTGGCAATCGTCACGCCGTATGCGTCCGAGCCGAGCCGCAGAATCGCCAGCAGCAGGAGCTGTTCGAACTCGCCGAGAGGGGTGCTCGAAGACATCCTTCGTTGCTCGACCGTGAGACTACTTTGTAGACCGAGTCTACATTGCAGTCAACATGTTTCTGGAGCGGGCATTTCTGTTACTGTACGGGGGCGCAGGCGCTTCATCCCTGGCCTGCCCACACGAATCGCCCATGACGAGAGCTGGTCGTATCCCCTCGCTCCTCTTAGCTGTCGCCGCGCTCGTCGTGGTTGCCTCTCACATCCCTCCCGGCCCTCGGGCCGCGAGCGACAACACGATGAACGCGATCGCCGAGTCCTATGTAAAACTCGTCCTCGCCGTCGGGCAGCACGACGCTGACTACGTCGACGCCTATTACGGCCCGCCCGACTGGAAGAGCGCGAGCGAGCGACAGAAGGTTCCGCTCGCCGACATCCGCTCCAAGGCAGAGGGGCTCATCGCACGTTTGAGCGCCGTGCAGCCCAGGCCGGAAGACGACGAGATGACGCGATTGCGGCACCGGTATCTGACACGGCAGCTCGACGCCCTGGCGCGGCGGGTCGAGATGCTGTCGGGTGAAAAGCTCTCGTTCGACCAGGAGTCGAAGGCGCTCTACGACGCCGTGGCGCCGACGCACTCGGAAGCGGAGTTCCAGGAGATTCTCACGCGCCTGGACCGGGAGCTGCCCGGTCCTGGGGCCCTGATTGATCGCTACGACGCCTACAAGAAAGACTTCGTCATCCCCTCCGACCGGCTCGATACCGTCTTCAAGGCGGCAATCAAGGCCTGCCGCGAACGCACCCTGGCGCACATCGCACTCCCCCAGGGTGAGCGCTTCACCGTCGAGTACGTCACCGGCAAGTCGTGGAGCGGCTACAACTGGTATCGAGGGAATTTTCACAGTCTGATTCAGGTCAACACCGACCTGCCGATCTACGTCGATCGCGCCATCGATCTAGCCTGCCACGAAGGATACCCGGGACACCACGTGTACAACGTGCTGCTCGAAAAGGAGCTCGTGCGGGATCGCGGCTGGGTCGAAGCCTCTGTCTATGCGCTCTTCAGCCCACAGTCCCTGATTGCCGAAGGCACGGCAAACTTCGGGATCGAGATTGCGTTTCCGGGAGAGGAGCGCGTCGCGTACGAACAGGAGGTGCTCTTTCCGCTGGCGGGCCTCGCTCCCGAGAGCGC
Organism: Vicinamibacteraceae bacterium; assembly: GCA_050742275.1. Lineage (GTDB taxonomy): Bacteria > Acidobacteriota > Vicinamibacteria > Vicinamibacterales > Vicinamibacteraceae > WHTT01. The sequence goes on along the minus strand of JBOGIN010000999.1, from coordinate 2,388 downwards.
CGATCGCTACTACCAGATTGCCCGGCTCGTCGAGGAGCTGAGCTACGCCGGCAACGAAGCGGCGCGCCGCTACCTGGATGGCGGGATCAGCCAGGCCCAGGCCATCGAGTGGCTCGTGCGATACGCCATGATGCCTCGGCCGCGCGCCGAGCAGCGCGTCAAGTTCTTCGACCAGTATCGAAGCTACGTCATCAACTACAACCTCGGCAAGGACCTCGTTCGTGACTACATCGCTGCGCAGGATGGCACGGCCGATCGACCCGACCGCCGGTGGAAGCTCTTCGAGCAACTGCTCGCGTCGCCCCGACTGCCGTCCAGCCTCCAGTGAGCGCGGGCCGTACACAAGAACCCATGATTCGATTGGTTCGACCTTATAGACGTGTGCTCGTTTTAATCGTTGGTGGCTTCCTGGCCACCATGGCTTGCAGCCGTGAAAGCGCTGCCCCGGAGGAGCTCGTGATCACAGAAGCACAGATCGGCACAGGCACGGAAGCCACCGCTGGCCGGCGGGTGATCGTGCACTATACGGGCTGGCTGTTCGATCCGTCGCAGCCCGAGAACAAGGGGACCAAGTTCGACAGCTCTCGAGACCGCAACGCGCCCTTTGACTTCTCCCTGGGCGCTCAGCAGGTGATCCCGGGCTGGGATCAGGGTGTGGCGGGGATGAAGGTCGGCGGACGCCGCACGCTCACCGTTCCACCACATCTCGCCTACGGCGCCGCCGGGGCAGGCGGCGTCATCCCGCCGAACGCGACGCTGATCTTCGACATCGAGCTGCTCGATGTGAAGTGACCCCGCTCCGGATGTTGAGTCTCGGCCGAATGTCGGGTATCGTTTCGGTCCACAGACTGCAACATGCTGTTTCCTGCGGTGTGCGCTGTCCGAGCGGAAGGAGCACGTTATCGTGGATTCGCCGACCCATCGCCTCCTTGAATCTGCAGAGTTTCGACACCTCGTCTCGCGACGCTGGCGCGTCTCTATGGTGCTGACCGCCTGCCTCTCGCTCCTCTACTACGGCTACATTCTGCTCATCGCCACGCGTCCAGCGTTGCTCGCGCAACGCGTTGGCGAGGTGGTGACGCTCGCCATTCCGCTTGGCGCCGCCGTGATTCTCGGCGCCTGGCTCCTCACGGCCATCTACGTCGTCTGGGCGAACCGGCAATACGACGTCGAGGCCGCACGTCTGCGGCAGCAGTTGACCCACGTTGACGTGACGAAGCGGTAAGCGCTGCGACGCCGCACGGACGGCCTCTGCGCCTCCCACAGATCACATCATGCAAACAACGCTCGGAACCCCGACGCTGTCGGCCATCTTGTTCTTCGGGCTCATCGTCGCATTGACGCTGGCCATCACCTGGTGGGCCGCGAAGCGCACGAGGTCGACGCGTGAGTTCTACGCGGCCGGCCGCTCGGTCAGCGCGTTTCAGAACGGACTGGCGCTCGCCGGCGACTACATGAGCGCCGCGTCGTTCCTCGGCATTGCCGGTCTCGTCGCACTGCAAGGCTACGATGGGATGATCTACGCAACGGGCTGGCTCGTGGGCTGGCCGGCCTTGATGTTTCTCATCGCGGAGCCGCTGCGCAACCTCGGTAAGTTCACGTTTGCAGACGTGGTGGCCTTCCGATTGCGACAAGTACCAGTCCGCATCGCGTCCGCCGTGGGTGGCGTGCTCACCGTGCTGTTCTACACGATTGCGCAAATGGTCGGCGCTGGCAATCTGGTCACGCTGCTCTTTGGCATCCCGTACGAGTGGGCCGTGGTCTCCGTCGGCGCGGTGATGCTGGCCTATGTATTGTTTGGCGGCATGATCGCGACCACATGGGTCCAGATCATCAAAGCCGTGCTGTTGCTCTTCGGGGTGAGCCTGTTGACGTTGCTCGTGCTGGCGCGGTTCGACTTCGACGTCGGCGCGATCTACGCCGCGGTGAGCGAGCGGTATGGGCAAGCCGCTCTCGAGCCTGGCGGTCTCGTGTCCGACCCGCTGGAGGCGGTGTCGCTGGGCCTCGCGCTCATGCTTGGTCTCCTTGGCCTCCCGCACATCTTGATGCGCTTCTACACCGTCCCGGATGCGAAGGCGGCGCGCACATCGGTGCTCTACGCCACCGGCTTCATCGGCTATTTCTACCTGATCATCCCGCTGGTCGGCTTCGGCGCGGCAGCGCTCGTGGGCCGCGATCTCATTGGCAGCATCGATGCCGGCGGGAACATGGCCGCGCCTCTGCTCGCCGAGTTCCTGGGCGGGACGCCGTTCCTGGGCTTCATCTCCGCCGTGGCGTTCGCGACGATCCTCGCGGTGGTCGCCGGGCTCACTCTCTCGGGAGCGGCCGCGCTCTCGCACGACCTGTGGGTGCACGTGGTGCGCCACGGCGAGGCCGACACGCACGAAC
>JBOGIN010000998.1:0-3213 GCA_050742275.1 Vicinamibacteraceae bacterium | reverse complement strand
GCCCAACGCCAGAGCCGTTGGTCGCGACCCAATACCGGCCCGACCGATCTTCCAAGAGATCGTTGACGGCATGGATCGGAAGGCCGTCCTCGTGGTCGTAGTTGCGAAACGCAATCCCATCGAACCGGCTGAGGCCGCGCTGCGTGCAGAACCACAGGAAGCCGCGCGAGTCGTGGACGATACGACGAACGCTGTCATGCGTGAGGCCGTCGGTGCTCGTGTAGACCCGGATAGGCAGGCGTTCGGCCTGTACGGGTTGCGTAACGGCGGGGAGGCCGAGCATGCAGACGAGCTGGAGCGCTCCGACGCTGAAGCGCAACCTACGCGCGCCGGAGGAGCGCACGGATACGACCATAGAGCTCGCCACTGAGGGGAACAACGTTTCGGCGCTCCTATGCGAACGATGGCAGCGCCAGAAATCGATACAGCCCGACAGTAAACTTACTGTGTCGGCTATTTTATAGCGGAGCTACCCGTCTGCGGCAGAGCTATGACACTCCATGCGGAGCGATCCGGGGTCGGACATCAACCAGTCGCCGCATTTACATCTGCGCAGCGCATAGATTTGGCAGACGTTATCTCGTGCCGGCATCCACTCGTGCGGCACGAGTGGATGCGCATTTCTACGTACGTGCGTAGTGACACGCCGGTGCCTCCAGTGTTCACGTTGTCACGAGCGATGTGCGAGGCTGGTTGAACAGCCCGCGCTTCGAGAAAGGACCAGGAAAATGCCACCAGAGGAATACCGGTGCAGTTGGGTGACGCGTCTGTCTGCACGTCGATCGCGTGGGATCTGGGTCGCTGCCGGAGCTATGTTGGTAGCAGCAGCCATGATGCTCGTCACCATTCAGCAGGTCAGCGCGCAGGAGCCATCGGCCGGCCACATCTCCCTGATGATTGACGACGCGGTGATTGCGTCCTTCTCCGAGCTGGAGGAGATCTCGTCCACCACGCAGCACGTGAACCCCTTGACCGGGTTTCGGCTCGTGCGGCCCAGCGCCTATTGCAGCGTGGTGCTGCGACGAGGCGTCACGAGCGATACGGCGTTGTGGGATTGGTATCAGAGCGTCCTTGGTGGCGCCGGCGCGCCTCAGGGCAAGAATGCCGTGATCGCCGTCCACGATCGTACAGGCACACCGATTGTCCAGTTCCATCTCGCGAACGCCTGGCCATCGAAGATCGAGATCGGCAGCTTCCAGGCCGAGACCTCCGCGCCTCCGACAGAAACCGTGACCTTGACGTGCGAGGGCATCTCACGGGTGGCGCCATAGGAGACGCGGCTGATCGCCCATTGGATGGCGGCCAGGAAACATGTCGGGGATGTCGTGGCCTACTTCTGAGACGAGCGTCGATGGGTTCTCCGAAGTGGTTGCGAACCGATCGTGGAGGACGGCCCGTATCTATCTGGACGACTATCACGCTGCACTCGATCACCGGCTCGGCGCCTCCGACCCGCCGTCAGCGAAGGAGCCGAAGCTGTAGTGCCTTGACGACGGCCTCCGTCTTGCTGTGGACCTGGAGCTTCTCGTAGATCCGGCGTAAGTGGAACGAGATCGTGTGCACGGTCACACCGAGCTCGATCGCGGCGGTCTTGTAGTTGTAGCCGTCGGCGAATAGGCGGAGCAGGCGTGTTTCGTGCGGTGTCAGGTTATAGTCGGCGTGCGTCGGCGGCCGAACGTCTCGAAAGATCGTGATGACACGCCGTGCCACCTCCGGTGACATCGGGGCTCCGCCAGCGACGGCTTCTTTGAGGGAGTCGAGGATGCGCGGCGGAGGCATTTTCTTCAGCAAGTATCCGCACGCGCCGGCGCAGAGCGCCTCGAAGATGCGTGCGTCATCCTCGTAAACTGTCAGCATCAGGCACAAGATCTTCGGCGCCGAAGCCCTCAGGCGACGGATTCCGTCGATGCCGGACATTCCCGGAAGTCCAATGTCGAGCAGCGCGACGTCTGGCGGGTCACCGAGCACCGGCCCGACGGCCGCCTCCATCGAGCGATAGAATCCCGAACAGTGGAACCCTGGCGTCCTGTCGAGCAGCGTCGCGAGGCACTCGCGAATCTCGCGTTCATCTTCGACGATAGCCACGCGGATGGGTGTCGTGGGGATGGGAAGGGAGACGGTGGCTGGCGACTGGTCGGTCATGATGGTCTCACCCGCTCGTGAGATCACAGCTTGTTCGCGCGCGGCCCATCACGTCACCACTAAGGTACGTAGGTTTCGGTGCAGCAGGTGCATCAGGTGACCCGAATGGCCGCGAGCAAGTCGCCCCGATTGACGGGGGTCATCGTTTGAGCGTCAAGGGTGTCCTGGCGTCCGAGTGAGGCTGTATTCCACGACGCCGTCCATACCACCAAGCAAGAGCACCTCGCCTTTTCCATCTGATCGTGGCACCGCGAGAATTGTACGGGCTCTATCCAGGCGATCGATTCAATCTCTGAGGTACGTTCAGGGAGATCGATTGTCCCTTGGTGATTGCCTGCCTTGTCATAGAGTCTGAGCTCTCGCGACGTGCCATGCCCGGTAATTGCAAATGGGAATCGGGAGCCATCGGCTGCCACGTAAACCCCGGCATCCGATACTGGCAGCTCGCTGCTCCATAGGACTGTGCCGTCTGGGCCGTGAAGAGCAGCACGATCATTACGTTGATACGAGAAGAAAGTCAGATCCCGAACTCGCGCGAGACCCTGCGCGCATCCTTCTCGGCTTCACTGACGCTTTCCCACGCATCTACACGGTTCCCGCCGGCAAACGGGCTCGTCGAGTTCGTCAGTGCCTTCGACTCGACGCTCGTCACGCCGCTGTCCCCGCTGAAGCGCGCGCCCGCGGTCACGCGAGCGGCTGAGGACCGTACCGGCCCGCCGGCCGCCCGCGCGATTGGCCACGCCCGTCGACTGGGCTATCCCTCGCAGTTCACCGGAAGCGGGTCGCTACCCGGAGCCGGGTCACAGATGTCGTCGCCGTCGCCGCCGTCGAGCGTGTCATCACCGCCCAAGCCCCAGAGCGCGTTGGGGCCCTCGTCACCGGTGAGGCTGTCGCCGAACTGCGAGCCCTGGACGTTCTCGAACGCGGCCACGCTGTCGCTGCCAGCGGCGCCGCTCGTGGTCTGGAGGAGGAGGTTGACATCGACCCCAGCGTCGCTGTCCGCGTAGGTCAGTATGTCGACGCCACTTCCACCATGGACAATGTCATCGCCCAGGCCGGGCCAGATTATGT
>JBOGIN010000997.1:0-2662 GCA_050742275.1 Vicinamibacteraceae bacterium | reverse complement strand
GGCCACAGGCATAGACAGCGTCGCAATGTGGAATCGGTGCCGCGCCGAGAGCCGGGACACCGGTAGAAGACACTCCCCGCCGCCCTCTTCGTTGAGCCCAGCTTCGTCATCTTCTACCCTCCAGCGTCTTCATGCTGTGCCTACCAGGGGGAGGAGATGCAGGTAGGGGTGCGGCAAGACCTGACAATCGAGGACTCCGACACGCCGGTCGACGAGATCGGCCAGAACCGGAGACATGACGGCATCGAGCACACGCTCGCCGTCCATCAGCCATTGGCGGTACAGCGCGCGGAAGCGCGGACCAGCAAACGCGGTCTGCGCCCGGTAGTAGCGCTCGTCCGGGTCGACGCCGGCGTCCCGACAAGCACGGAAATACCAGCGCATCTCGTCGACAACCTCGGCGGGTAGCGGACGCGTTAGGTGTTCTGCAAAGGCCTCGCGGTGCAGCGCAGCGGCGTCCCTCAGGTGCCTCGGCACAAGGAGTCGAATGGTCCACGCGGGCAGGCTGCGCAGCAGCTCCGCGTGGTGCTCGAGGAACAACCGGAAGTCCATCGGCGTGCTGCGCGTGACGAGATATAGGAAGACATGCGTCCGACCATCGTTGGCAACCCCAATGGGCTGCTTCTCGGGGAAGAACCGAACCGTCTCCTCGTCGACTGATCGGAAGGTCAGTGCCGGCAAGTCGTGATAGGGCACGCCTATTCCCCTGAAATAGTGAAGCTTGTCGCGTTCGGTGCCGAGCCAGATCAGACTGCGGTCGGCCATGACGGCGTCCAACAGCATGAGTCGCTCCACCGCACGGGCCAGGGTCATGGGGCGTCGAAACCGATTGTCGGGCTCACCGATAGCGGCGTAGAGCGGCTTGTAATGGAGGTGGAACAGTCGCGCGCGGTTGTGGCCGCATACTTGCGGTGTCGCGAATCTACGCGCCTGAAGCGTCTTGAACAGGTTCGCGACGGGGGCGCCGTATTCGATGCCGGCAAACGCACAATACTGCCGCCCAAGACAGACGCCCGAGTGAAGCATCACGGTCACGAGGAACCGCGCTTGTCGCTCGGTGAAGCGGAAGGCCTTGATGGCCTCGACTCGTTCGCCGAACGTCGGTGGGGCCGGCCGGTCGGGTAACTCGACGGGCGCCTTCATACCAGCTCCTCGGCAAGGCCCGGATCGAAGCGACTGCCGCGCCCTGTTCGCCCGCCGGCGCGAGCGCCGATCCCACGGAATCGCGTGAAGCCCGCTCGCATCTTGCCGGCGACGTGAGCGCCCCGATAGTGGGGCGTGAGCACCTCGACGTTCTCGATGTCGCGCCGGCCGTCTGGCCACAGGAACTCGATCTGGAAGTCCGGAAACTGGACGCGGCCATCGACGTACGCGAGGTCGCGATCCTCCGCCCATCGGCGAATCTCATCGTCGTCGCGCCCCGGCCGGCCGTCGCTGTCGGCGCGACCGCAGTTCGGTTCCTGCAGGAACAGCTGATAGTCGCGTCTGAGGTCCTGCTCGAGGATGACGCGCTCGATGTGCGCGCCTGCCTCAACCAGGCGATCCGCCGCCCGGAGATAGGCGCGATAGAGCTGCGCGTCGTGCATGAGCTCGCGCTCGCGCGCTGGGCCATCATGAAACGTCTGACGCGGATCGTGGTCCAGCGATCGATGCGATTCGAGCAGCGCGCGCCCGCGGTCCGTCAACGTCACGAGATCGGTGCCGCTCTCCCGGTCGACGGACGCGACATGCCTGAGCAGACCTTCGGATCGCAGATGCTCGAGGTCGCCATGCCACAGGTCGGCGGCGCGGTCGCCGCGGTCACGGAGGTCGTCGATCGGGACGACGCGGAATGCTCCGACAATGGACAGCGTGCGCACCTCCGAGCCGCGCACGTCGTAGTGGTCGTTGCCGACTGAGACGGGCTCGCGGTCGAGGCCTCGCGGCAGATCGAGACTCTGCGTGAAGACATCGCGTGGATCGACGGTCTCGAGGTCGCGGGGATCGTGTTCGAGCCCGCCGCCGCGTCCTCGGCTGGGGCCTTCGCGCGTGTCGTCCCAACGTGGATCATCGAAGAACGACATGACTCACCGTGCCTTCTTCTGAAGCTGGCGCCGAAGATCGTCGTGAAGGCCTGGCGTGCTGCGAAGCTGTCGGTCGATGTGCGTGAGCTTGCGTCCAGCATCGCGCAGGAACAGCCACCGCGCGATGAGGTAATACCCCGCCGCGAGATTCACGAACACCAGCACGAGACCAACCAAGATGTGCAACCCGTACGTCCGGACGATCGCTGCCCTGTACGGCGCCAGGAAGCTGAGCTCAGCGGCCAGCCATGCGGCCAACACGAACGTGGTGAGTCCGGCAAGAAATGTGGCATTACCGATCATGATTCCGGCTCCTCGAACGCCTGGTCGACGCGGAAATACGTCACTTGCAGGCCGAGCGGATTGACGGGGACGAACTCGTTTGGGATGTGCTCTCGCAGCACGAAGTCAATCTGCGCGACGAAGGTCTGGCGTTCACGCGTGTAGCGTGTGCCTGGCGTGTAACGCACCTTCTGGAAGCTCACGGACGCCTTGAACGGCGGCTGCGTGAGCTCGCTCAGGCTCACGTTCTGCACGACGATATCGACCTCGTCTGCCGAGGGGTTCGTGACGAAGGTCTCGATCACGCGGCTCTGTTC
>JBOGIN010000996.1:0-1877 GCA_050742275.1 Vicinamibacteraceae bacterium | reverse complement strand
GGGTGACGTAGTCGGCGGCGGCGCCGGCCCCGCCTCTGGACGATGTGGTACGGCGTGCGCGAGTATGTACGAGCGGCGAACTAATCGACATCGCCGGGAGGGATCATCATGGAGACCGGACGACTCGTCAAGGCTCTGGTAGCAGCGGCCCTCGCTACCACCGCGATCAGCTCACTCGGGGGCCGAGCATCCGCCGAAGGCGACAAGGTCACACTCCGCGTGTGGTCGTGGCAACAAGCCTTTGAACCGCAGTGGAACGAGATCTTCGACGTCTTCGAGGAGTCTCACCCTTCGATCGAGGTCGAATTCCGCGGAATCGCGGGGACAGAGTACGACAGAGTGCTGGCTGCCGGTCTGAGCGAGGATTCCGGGCCAGACGTTCCGTTCGTGAGGTCGTATGGCGCGTTGCAAGGTCTGATTGCGGGCGGAAGCCTCGAGCCCATCAGCGAAGACATCGGATTGGAGTCGTGGCCAGAGGCGATCAAGGATGGTGTGCGAAGTGCTGACGATGGGCAGCTGTACGCCGTACCGTTCGCCATGCAGACGATTCAGATTTTCTATAACCAGGGCCTGTTCGATGAGGTAGGGCTGGAGTTACCGACCACCTGGGAGGAATACATGACGTCGTGCGGCACATTCGCCGAGAACGACATCCTGCCCTTGGCCAACGGTGCCTCGTCTTCGTGGACCTTGCCAATGGTTCTCCATACCCTCGCGGCGACCCGGTTCGGGGGCCCTGATTTCGCGCAAAGCCTGCTCTCCGGCGAGACGACGTTTGAGGACCCAGCGTATGTCGATGCGATTGGAATCGTCCAGGGGGTGTTCGAGGACTGCGCTTTCGACTCACCTGGCGGGGTTTCGGCGGGTGACGCGCTGACGCTGTTCTCGTCAGGGGAGGCCGCAATGCGAATCGGAGGATCATGGGAGATTGCGCAGCTGGAAGATACCGGATTGGACTTCTCGCTCTTCGCTGCGCCACCCACGCCTGACGCGGTAACTGACCACCCGTTGACGCCCGGATACGTCGACGGCGGCCTGGGCATCAGCTCCAAGAGTGAACACAAGGACGAGGCGCGAGAACTGCTGGAGTGGTTGACCACACCGGAGTTCGGAAACCTGCTCATGGAGAACCTGAAGCAACCTTCGGTCGTGCCCGAGACTGAGACCACCAGTCCGATGCTGCAGGAGGCGCTGGACTTCTATCGGACGAATCCGACGCCGTACCTGGAGTTGGCGTCCTTCGGATTTGGTAGCCCGGACGCGGTGACGCTTCTTTCGGAAGGACTGCAGGGAGTCATCCTCGGGACCCAGTCTCCCGAGGGTGCAGCAGCGTCGGTCCAGAAGGGCATCGAGCAGTGGTTCCAACCTGAAACCTAAGATGCCAGTATCGGACGATGCCCCGGCGGGCAGGCGGGCTCGGCTGCGGCGATGGCGTATGGCCGCCATCGCCGTGAGCTTCTGCCTGCCGGCAGTCGTCCTCTACGGCGTGATCGTCATCTATCCGATGCTGACCGCGTTCAGCTACAGCTTCTTCACCTGGGAAGGACTCTCACGGGCAGACTTCGCCGGACTCGACAACTACACGACGTTGTTCACGACGTACCCGTTCAATGAGCAACTTCCACGGGCGTTCCTGCACAACGTCGAGTTCTTCATCGGCACGTTCATCATCCAAAACTCCATCGGTCTCGGCCTTGCGCTGCTTCTGCACACCAGCCCGCACGGCAAGCGATTCTTTCAGATCCTGCTCTCATCGCCCTACCTGATCAGCCCTCTCATAGTCGGCTACCTGTGGACGCTGCTGCTCTCCCCCATCTACGGTCCAATCAACACCGTTTTTGAAGCGGTCGGCCTCGACTCGCTGAGCCGCGGGTGGC
>JBOGIN010000995.1:0-2642 GCA_050742275.1 Vicinamibacteraceae bacterium | reverse complement strand
GATCATGCCGCCCTGCGTCATGAGATGGAGGCGATGAAGGCGAGCGAAGGGAATCATCAGCTCATCACGCAGCACGATCTGGAGTTCCACAAGATCATCTTCGAGGCTGCCGGCAGCCGCGTGTGCAGCCTGCTGTTCACCGTCGTCCATCGGTCGCTCCAAAGCCTCATCGAGATGACGTCACACCTGGTGTCCGTCGATCACACGCTGCAGTTCCACCAGCGCATTTATACGGCGATTGCGCAGGGGAATTCGGAGGAGGCGCGCAAGCGCACCGCCGAGCACCTGGCGGATGTGAACGTCCTGCTCTCCCGTGTGAACGACCAGCAGCAACAGCTGCATCTCCAGAGCCGGATCTCCGAGCTGGCGGCACGGCCGCCCCGGCTCCGGGTGAACAAGTCGTGAGGGATGAGAGACGATGAAGCTCCGATGGCAGATTGCCTTCCTGATCAGCGGCGCCATCGCGATCAGCTACTTGGATCGCCAGACGGTTTCGGTGGCCATCGTGGCCATTCAGCGCGACATCCCGATCTCGAATACACAGTTCTCGCAGCTCCAAGCCGCGTTCCTGATCGCGTATGCCGCGATGTACGCCGGCGGCGGGCGGCTGCTCGACGTGTTGGGCACCCGGCGTGGCTTCGCGCTCATCATGGTCTTCTGGTCGCTTGCGTGCGCCGCGCACGGACTGGCTGGGAGCTTCGCGATGCTCGTGGTCTTCCGCTTCCTGCTCGGCGTGGGGGAGGGGGGCGGCTTTCCGGCCGCGACGAAGGCGGTTGCCGAGTGGTTTCCCGCACGAGAGCGCTCGCTGGCAATGGGGATCATCAATGCTGGCACCGCTGTCGGCGCGGTGGTCGCCCCGCCGGCAATCGCGGCGATCATCGCGCTGGCCGGTTGGCGTTGGGTGTTTCTCGTCGTGGGCGTGGTGGGTGTGGCCTGGACGGCATGGTGGCTGCGCGAGTACTTCCCAGCGGCGACGCATACGAGGTTGAGCAGCGCGGAGCGTGCCGAAATGGAGGAAGTGTTCGCCAGCCCGCAGGCCGGGGCCACCTCCATCTCCTGGTTTCGCCTATTCTCGTTCGCGCAGGTGTGGGGCCTGGTGCTGGCAAAGTTTCTGAGCGACGCGGGATGGTACTTCTATCTCTTCTGGCTGCCGAAGTACCTCTATGACGTCCGCGGCTTCGATACGACGCAGGTCGGGGTGTACGCCTGGATTCCCTACGCGGCCGCCGGCGTGGGGTGCATCGCCGGCGGATGGTTCTCCGGTTGGTTGCTCGGCCGGGGCAACTCATTGGACGTGTCGCGCAAGATGGCGTTGGGCGCAAGCGCGGCGGTGATGCCGCTCATCGTGTTCGTGCCGCAGGTCCCGGTGGAATGGGCGATTGTTCTCTTCAGCATCGCCTTCTTCGGTCAGCAATCATGGTCGACGCTGGTCATGATCGTGCCCGCAGATATCTTTCCGCGTAGCGTGGTGGGATCGGTGGCAGGGCTCGTCGGGCTCGGCGGTGCGCTCGGCGGCGTCGTCTTCAACCTCGTGGTCGGCTATCTGCTGGACGGTGGATTCGGCTATCCGACGGTCTTCGGGCTGGTCAGCACGTTTCACGTCGCGGCGTTCTGTGTGATTCTGCTGACGATCCGCCGCGTAGAGCCGGTGGTCGTATCGACGCCGGACTACGCGCACGGCACGTAGCGCGGCCTTCAGGCCGCGCGGCGATCGCCGCTGGTCGCGTTCGCTCCGCCACTCCGGGTGTGCCTACTCATCCAAGACCTCACGAAACTTGGCGGCGAGCTCTGCCAAGCTGAACGGCTTTTGCAGAAGCGCGCTGCCACCTTTCGTGACGCCGTGACGGAGGAGCGCGTCATCGGTGTGCCCAGACATAAACAGCACTTTTATGTCGGGACGCGAGGCGGCCGCCCGCTCGGCCAGCTCGCGTCCACCCGTGCTCGGCATCAGGACATCGGTGAGCAGAAGGTGGACGCTATCCGGGTGGGTCTCGAGGGCAGTCAGGCAATCTTCCCCGTTGCTCGCCATCAGGACGATATAACCCTGTTGTTCGAGGAGGCGGCGGGTGAGCTCCCGGACGGCATCTTCGTCTTCGACCACGAACACGACTTCGAATCCGCGCGCGGTGGCGGACAGGCGCGTCCGCGGTTTGTTCCCCTCTCCAGGCTCTTCGAGCCGTGGGAAGTACACCTCGAAGGTCGTTCCCCGTCCCAATTCGCTCGAGAATCGCACCGTCCCCCCCGTCTGTTCCACGATGCCGAACACGGTGGCGAGCCCAAGACCGGTGCCCTGACCGGGCCCCTTGGTGGTGAAGAATGGCTCGAACACATGCGTCTGGACTTCCGGCGCCATGCCGCTCCCCGTGTCGCGCACAGCGAGACGGACGTAGCGTCCGAGCGGGAGGTCCGGAGGCCTGGTCCGCGTCTGGTCTAGATCGATGTTCCCCGTCTCGATCGTCAGTGTCCCACCAGCCGGCATGGCGTCACGCGCGTTCAGGCTGAGGTTCATGACGATTTGACCGACCTGCCCGGCATCGGCGAGAGTCCATCCCAACGTCGGATCTGTGGCGATCACGAGCCCCACGTGCTCGCCCACCAACCGCCGCAGCATCCGGTCGAGATCGGCGATGACGGTATTGAGG
>JBOGIN010000994.1:0-4627 GCA_050742275.1 Vicinamibacteraceae bacterium | reverse complement strand
ACGACGGACGGTGACGCAAGGGTGGAGGCTCAATGCAGGTGACGGTCCGTCTCGCGATCAGCGCAGCGTTGGCGGCTGGCGCGCTGCAGCTTTCCACGCCGGCAGCCTGGGCGCAAGGCTGAGTGTTGATACGAAATGCTGCGCCCGTGTTTGGCGCGGTCCGAAACCCGTATCAGCAGCCCGGCGAGTGGCAAGTCAGCATCTCGTCTCGCAACCTCGTCTCGAACGATCACTATCGCGGGACCGAGGAGCAGGTGGAGCGGCAGACGCTCGCCAGCTTCGTGACCAACAGGCAAAACCTGGTGGACATCAGCGTTACGGGCACCTTCACCAACCGCTTCAGCGTCACGGTTGGCGTGCCGTTCGTCAACTCGTCATGGGCGAATCGTAACCCGCAGGCGCCATTGCCCGCGCCGAGAAGCGAGATCGAGCAGAACGGCCGCGGCCTTGGCGATATCAGCGTGACCGGCCGGTATTGGTTGTTCGATCCCGACACACATCGCGACTGGAACGTGGCCGCCGGTGGCGGCATCAAGCTCCCGACCGGCGACGATGGCGCCCAGGATCGCTTCCCGGGGCGGAACAATGGCGTGAATGCCCTGCGTTACGTGGATCAATCGGTCCAGCCCGGCGACGGCGGGTGGGGCGTGATGATGGACGCGCACGCGTTCTGGATCGTCGACCGACTCATGTTGTTCGGGTCGGGAAGCTATCTCGCCAACCCTCGCGACACGAACGATACCCCATCGATTCTCCAGGTGCTCGAGATTCCAATCACCGCAGAGAACGAGGACCTGGCGTTCAATTCCGTTCCCGATCAGTATCTCGCGCGCCTCGGCGGAACAATGGCGCTCTGGAGGGGATTCAGCGCCTCGCTCGCGTGGCGGGCCGAGGGATTGAAGCGTTACGACCTGTTTGGCGGGAGTCACGGGTGGCGCCGTCCCGGCACCGCGATGTTCGTCGAGCCTGGCGTCAGCTACTCGGCGGGCCGCCATACGTTCTCGCTCAACGTACCGATCGGCTACTACTACAACCGCCGACCGAACCCCTATACGGGTGTCGCGGGTGATGCGACGTTTCCGCGCCACATCTTCTTGACCAGCTACTCCGTCCGCCTCGGTGGGGGCAGGTCTAGTGTCGGTAAAGCACGGTGATCCCCTTGCCTTCGACGCACTCATAGGCCCGGCCCGTGGCGACGCGCTCGTGCTCTTCGACCCGTCCGCTCGGCCAGGTCACGACGACACGCTCCACGCGGTCGCGTCGGCCGACGCCGAACGTGACCGGGAGCTCCGATTGCGACAGATAGCTCGAGCCGCTCTTCACCCACCGGCGCTGAGAGGCGCCCTCGTAGAAGATGCGGACGGACGCGCCAATAGCGTCGCGGTTCGACTTGGTTCCCACCAAATGAAAGCGGAGCGCACGGTTGCCGCCGGGCTGATCGTTTCGAAAGAGCCAGGCGGGGCCGTTGTTCGTCGTCATCAGGAGATCGAGATCGCCGTCGCGGTCGAAGTCGCCATAGGCGACGCCCCGGCCCACCTTCGGCTGGTTGAACTCTCCACCTGCGGCTGCCGCCTCGTCCCGGAAGGTGCCATCGCCCTGGTTGAGGAACAGGTGTGGCGCTTGGGCGTAGCCGACGTTGTCGCGGATGTTCCGCACGGTCTCGTCGATATGCCCATTGGCGATGACCAGGTCGAGATTGCCGTCGAGGTCGACATCGAGGAACACGCACCCAAACCCCAGCGTGCGTCGTGAGGCGCGCCCGATGCCCGCGTGCATCGCCACGTCCTCGTAGGCTCCCGACTCACCCGCCCGATACAACCCGACCATCTCGTTGTCGAAGTTCGTCACCGCGAGGCTCGGGCGGCCGGAGCGATCGATGTCCCCGACGTCCACGCCCATGCCGGCCCGCGCCTTCCCTTCCGCGCTGAACGCCACGCCAACCTCTACGGCCACTTCCGTGAAGGTTCCGTCCCGTCTGTTCCGATACAGCTTGTTCGGCTGCGTATCGTTGGCCACGAAGAGATCCGGCCAGCCGTCCTCGTTCTCGTCGAGCATGGCAACGCCGAGCGACTTCGAGCTCGTGTCGAAGATGCCGCTCGTCGCGGTGACGTCCTCGAAGGTCCCATCGCCACGATTCCGAAACAGCCAGCAGGTATCGCCGCGATACGCCTCCGGCGTGCAATAGGACTTCGACTTGCCGTCGAGGCTGCAGAAGACGTCGTGCTCCGCCGACCACGTGACGTAGTTGCAGACGAACAGGTCGAGGAGCCCGTCGCGATCGAAGTCGAACCAGAGCGCGGACGTGCTGAAGCCAACGCGCCCCGCGAGACCGCTGGCGCGGGTCACGTCGACGAACGTACCCTTGCCCGTGTTGCGAAACAGCCGGTTCTGCCCGACGCAGGTCACCAGCAGATCGGGAAGCCCGTCGTTGTTCCAATCGCCGACGGCCACACCCATCCCGTACATCTCGACGTCCAGACCGGCCGTTGCCGTCACGTCGGAGAACGTGCCGTTGCGATTGTTCCGATAGAGGCGTAGCGTCGAGCGTCTCCGCTTGTGTCGCGGCCAGTCCATCCCGTTGACGAGCAGGATGTCCTGCCAGCCGTCGCCGTCGTAATCGAGGAACGCACAGCCGGAGCCGAGGGTCTCCGGAAGGAGCTTGCCCCCATAGGCGCCGCTGTTGTGCCGAAACCTCAGGCCGGCGGCGGCCGTGACGTCGACGAACCGCACGCCGGATTCCGCACGCGGCCGCGCAGCCGGCAGTCCCACACCCGCCAGCGCCGCGCCACACGACCGATGCAGAAAGTCGCGGCGGTTCATAGCACGCTCACCAGTCCATGCTGGATGGCATAGACGACGAGCTCGGCCGTCTTGTGCACGCCGAGCCGCTCCATGATGTTGGCGCGATGCACCGCGACGGTGTGCACACTGAGCCCGAGGCGGTCCGCGATGGCGCGGTTCGACAGGCCGTTGCAAATCAGCTGCAGCACCTCGAGCTCCCGGGCCGTGAGCCCGTGCGCCCGCTCACCCTTCAACGCCGCCGGTACGGCGAGCTTGGCGTCCAGCACCATCTCCCCGGACGCGACCCGCCGGACCGCGCGTGCGAGGTCGAGATCCAGCGCGTCTTTCAGGATGTATCCGCGGGCGCCCGCGTCGAGCGCCTGCCGCACGAGCGTACCTTCGCTGTGCATGCTGAGCATCAGAATCGCGGTGTGGGGCCGCGCGGCGAGGATGTCGCGCGTGGCCGCCAGACCGCTCGAGCCCGGCATGGCGCAATCCATCACGACGACACGCGGGCGCAGGTCGGCCGCGAGGCGAACCGCCTCGTCGCCCGTGCTCGCCTCGCCGACCACGACGATGGCGGGATCGTCCTCGAGGAGGCGGCGAAACCCACGCCGGACGAGCGCGTGATCGTCTGCGAGCAGGACGGTGATCGTGGTTTCCCGTGTCCTGTTTCCCGTTTCCCGCTCCCCGTTCTCTGGTTCCTGTTCGCCGCTCACGCCGCTCCTCTCGGACGCACGGGCACCGTCAAACGGACCAGCGTGCCTCGCCGATGCGGCCGGAGGAACTCGATCCGACCGCCGAGCAGCTCGGCCCGTTCCCGCATGCCCACCAGGCCGAGGCCCCCGTGCGAGGTCACGCCCGCCAGTCCCCTCCCGTCGTCTTCAACTTCCAAGACCAGCGTATCCGCGTGGAAGGCGAGGCGGACCCAGGCACGCTCCGCGCCGGAATGCCGCGTGACGTTGTTGAGCGCTTCCTGCAGAACCCGGTACACGTGGATGCCCGTGTCGCTGTCAACGGCGACGGTTGGACCGGAGCGCTCATAGCATACGACGAGACCGAGCTGCCGCTGGAGGGTGGACACGTACCAGTCGATCGTGCCTTCCAGGCCGACCTCCTCCAGGATGGAGGGATGGAGCGTCTGCGAGAGCCGGCGCGTGTTGTCGAGCGTCACTTGCGCAATCTGACGCACCTCGTGCAGCTCCAATCGCAACGGCGAGCCCTCGGGGAGCCGTTGGCCCGCGCGCCCCAGCATCGATCCCATCGCCGTGAGCGTTTGACCGAGCTCGTCGTGCAGCTCGCGACTGATGTGGCGCAGCGTGGACTCCCGCGTGGCAATGAGCCGCTGCGCGAGGTCGCGCCGCTCGTCCGACAAGTCGGCCAGCTTTGCGAAGAGTCGCCGATTCGAGCGAATCAGGTATGCGCTGGTCGCCGCGATTGCCACCAGCGTCGCCGTCAGGAACCAGTACACCCGGCGCTCCACCTGGTCGTAGATCTCCTGAACGCGTCGCGTCGCCTGCTCCTCGCTCTCGTTGTTCTGAATGAGCAGCCGCGCCACGGCAGTGCTGAGCGCCGCCTGCCTGGCCTGGAGCGACAACCTGATTTGCGCGCGCGCCTTCTCTTCCTGGCCGCCGCGGGCCAGCGCAAACGTGCGATCCAGCGCGTCCCAGAACTGGTCGACCGAGCGGGCGAGATACCGGCGCTGCTCGAGCGTCCGGCTCGCGACGGCCACCTCGGCTTCGCGGGCGAGCGCATCGTCCAGATCCCGCCTGATCCGCGCGAATTGCGCGGACCAGGCGGTCAGCGGGTACGGCTGGCCGCCGTCCAGCATGTCGCGCATCGCGAG
>JBOGIN010000993.1:0-5284 GCA_050742275.1 Vicinamibacteraceae bacterium | reverse complement strand
ATAATGCTCATATATGATATATGTCATCTCATGCTCGAGTAGCTGCGCTCAAGACGCCAGAGCTCTTTCTCACGCACCTCGAGACACTCGGGATCGCGCTTCCGTTTGATCCTGCCCTTCGCAACGGTCCAACCGCTCCACTCGCGGCGCCCTTGCCGGTCGATGGCCGAACCGTCGGAAACCGTTTTGCGATCCTGCCGATGGAAGGGTGGGACGGCACGCCGGATGGCCGGCCGAGCGAGCTGACCGCGCGGCGCTGGACACATTTCGGCCAGAGCGGGGCGAAGCTGATCTGGGGCTGTGAGGCGGTTGCCGTTCGACACGACGGCCGGGCGAATCCCAACCAGCTCGTGATTGGTCCGCACGCCGCGGGCGATTTAGCGCGACTCCATGAAACCTTGGTTTCCGCCCACGCCGAGCGCTTCGGCGGCTCTGCCGATCTGATGGTCGGTCTCCAGCTGACGCACTCCGGCCGATATGCGCGGCCGGACACCGGCGGAGCGCCCCGGCCGTTGGTCGCCTACCGCCACCCGTTGCTCGATCGGCGGCTGCCGCCGGGAGCACCGCTCAGGGTGATGAGCGACGAGGACATCGATCGCCTCGTGGACGACTTCGTCGCGGGCGCGCGGGTCGCCGCCCAGGCCGGCTTTCAGTTCGTCGACATCAAGCATTGCCACGGGTACTTCGCCCACGAGCTGTTGTCGGCCGTCGATCGTCCGGGACGATTTGGCGGCTGCTTCGAGAACCGGACGCGGTTTCTGCGGCAGGTGGTGGAGGCGATTCGTGCCGTGGAGCCGCGATTGGGCATTGGCGTGCGCTTGTCGGCATTCGACAGCATCCCGTACTCGAAGAACGCCGACACGGCGGGCGTGCCGGAGGGTGACGCGCGGCGTTATCCATTCGCCTTCGGCCCGCTTCGAGACCCGGCGTCGCTGCCGGAGCTCGATGACGCCCGCTCGTTCCTGTCGCTGTTGCGGGCGCTCGGTGTGCGCCTGGTGTGCCTCTCCGCCGGCAGCCCGTATTACAATCCCCACATCCAGCGGCCCGCGTTGTTCCCGCCCTCGGACGGCTACCTTCCGCCGGAGGACCCGCTCGTCGGCGTGGCACGCCAGATTCAGGTCACGGCGCAGCTCAAGCACGCCTTCCCGGATCTCGTCATCGTCGGCTCCGCGTACAGCTACCTGCAGGAGTGGCTTCCGCACGTCGCACAGGCGACGGTTCGGCAAGGCGCCGTCGACATGGTGGGGATTGGTCGAATGGTGCTCGCGTATCCAACGCTTCCCGCGGACGTGCTCGCGGGCCAGCCGCTCCAGCGGAAGGCGATTTGCCGGACGTTCAGCGACTGCACGACCGCGCCACGCCATGGCCTGGTCTCCGGGTGCTTCCCGCTCGATCGGTTTTATGCGGCGCATCCACACGCCGCGCGCCTCAAAGAGGTGAAAGCCACGCTGTCATGACATCATCATCGCTGTCCCGCGCCCAGCTCCACGTTGCATTCACCGCGTTCGCCGCGCTCTTCTCGATTGTCGGTCTCGCCCTCTACGGCCTGCCGTTCTTCTACGACTTCATGGTGCGTGAGTTCGGCTGGACGCGCGCGCAGGTCACCTCCGGCAACGCGTACAGCAAGCTGATTGTGGGGCCGGTGTTCGGCTTCCTCGCCGGATGGCTCGTCGATCGGTTCGGCCCGCGGCGGCTGATGCTCGCGGGCATCGCGATGGCCGGCGTCGCGCTCATCGGCCTCGGCCTCGTCTCGACGTTGGCCGGCTTCTACTTCTTCTATCTCTTCAACGCGCTCGGCTACGTCTGCGGCGGTCCGTTGCCGAATCAAGTCCTGCTCTCGCGCTGGTTCGATCGCGGCCGCGGCAAGGCCATGGGCTTCGCCTACCTCGGCATCGGCATCGGGGGAGCCGTCGTGCCGCTTCTCGCGGTCTTCCTCATCGACCAGATCGGCTGGCAGGCAGCGCTGCAGGTCCTCGGCGTCCTGCTCATCGCCTGCGCCATGCCGCTCGCCTGGTTCGTGAGAGACACCCCGGACGCAGCCGGTCGGCACCTCGCCCCGTTAGCGGCCCGCGTCGCACCTACCCCCTCGAACCCCCGACCTCCAGCCTCGAACCTTGCACCTCGGGCCGTCAATCCGCACGGCCCGAGCTTCGCGCCCGTCCTGCGCGCCTGGCCCTTCTATCTCCTCCTCGTGGCGAGCATGTGCTCGATCGGCGCGGTGGGTGGCACCATGCAGAACTTGAAGCTCTATCTGAGCCTCGACCTGCAGTACGCACAGGTCGAGATCGCGCCGATTCTCTCGCTCGTGCTCGTCGGCAGCCTCACCGGCCGTCTCCTCATGGGCTGGCTGGCCGATCGATGGCCGAAGAAGTACGTAATGCTGCTCATCTACTCCATCGTCGCCTCCGCGATCCCGCTGCTGTTCTTTGCGGAGTCACAGGCGATGCTGTACTTGTTCGCGATCGTGTTCGGGATTGGGCTCGGCGGCGACTACATGATCATTCCCTTGATGGCGGCGGAGCTCTTTGGTCTGTCGGTCCTCGGCCGCGTGATGGGCATCGTGCTGACCGCTGACGGTGCGGCGGAAGCGCTCGCCCCCATGGCGGTTGCGGCGATTCGCGATCGCACCGGAAGCTACGGCAACGGCTTTCTCATCCTTCTAGTGCTCGCCGCACTTGGCGCGGCTGCCGTTGCGCTGCTGCCACGCGCTGCTCAGATTGACAGCGATCGATCCCCGTCCTAAGGTGAGGCTGTGCGAGCGTTCTCCAGCTCGGGCCCGATTCCCACGAGTCATCGCCTGTGCCCCACATGAGCTATCTCTGCAGAGATAGCTCTTTTCCTTTTGGCTGAAGCTCAACGCTTTGGTCTTTGCTGGATTGGAGGAAGGAGTGAGATACCTGCACAGCTCGAGAGTGCGTGTCGCTGTGATCTTGGCTCTCGTCATGCCCGGGTTGCCGCCACGCGCGCTCGATGCGCAAGTGCTGTACGGCAGCATCGTTGGAGCTGTAAGAGACAGCTCTGGTGCGGCCGTCCCCGGCGCCACCGTAACCGCGACTAATAGTCAGACCAACCTCGTCCTCACAGGAGTTACCAACGAAGCTGGTAACTTCACGATTTCGAACGTGCAACCTGGAGCGTACGACGTCAAGGTCGAGCTTCAAGGGTTCAGGGAGTTCGTCAGGACGGGCGTTCCGGTGACCGCCAACACGATCAGCCGCGTGAACGCCACACTCGAGATCGGCGAGCTGGCGGAGACCGTGACGGTCGCGTCCGAAGCGGCATTGCTACAGACGGACAGGGCGGACACACACACGGAATTGAAATCCAAGGAGGTCACGGACCTTCCACTGTCGAACTACCGGAACTACCAGAGTCTGATGAATCTGGTGCCTGGCGCGACACCAGCCACGTTTCAGAACGCGCTCACCGACACGCCTGCGCGCTCGCTACGGACGTTCGTGAACGGCCAGAACCCCAATAGCAACGCCACGAAGACCGACGGCGCGACGAACCTCAACATCTGGTTGCCGCATCACGTCATGTACGTCTCGCCGGCCGAGACCGTCGACACGGTAAACATCTCGACCAGTAACTTCAGCGCGGAGCAGGGTCAGGCGGGCGGCGCCGCGGTCACGGTCCTGACCAAGTCTGGAACGAATCAGCTATCCGGCTCCGCGTTCGAGCTGTTCAACAACGAGCGCCTCAATGCCCGGCCGTTCTTCGATCCCGAGAAGCTGCCGATCGACCGCCACATCGCCGGCGGGACGCTGGGCGGCCCCATCCTGCGCAACCGATTGTTCTACTTCGGATCCTACGAAGGGTTCTTCGAGCGGAGCTCCGCGTTCGAGTTCCTGGACGTGCCGTCCGTCGCGCTCCGCGGCGGCGACTTCGGCAATGCGACGAACGAGGATGGCAGCGTGCAGACCATCCACGACCCGGCGACGGGCAATCCGGATGGCACCGGGCGGCAGCCGTTCCCGAGCAACGTGATGCCGCACAATCGGATGAGCCCGGCGGCGCAGCGGCTGCTCGACTTGTATCCGGCGCCCAACACCGGCGAAGCGCACGACGCCACGCGCAACTTCCTCCGCCAGAACGACACGGACGTAGACCGGCACAACGCCGACGTCAAGATCAACTGGAACCGCACCTCGTCTCATCAGATCTGGGGCAAGTACAGCCAGATGAATGCCGTGGTCGGGAACCTGTTCTACCTGGGCGTGGACGGCAGCGGCAAGGGCGATACGAAAGTGTACCAGTCGACGCTCGGCCACACGTGGACGCTCGGCCCGACGCTCGTGCTCGATTCGACGTTTGGCTTCTCGCGTCAGGATCAGACGGTGCTGGCGTCCGACTTCGAGCTCGGCTTCTTTGGGCGCGATGTGCTGGGGATCCCCGGCACCAACGGCGGCAGCGGACAGTTCGCGGACGATGAGCGTTACTCAGGCTTTCCGCAGTTCAACATCGGGTTCAGCACGCTCGGCAACAGCGCCGGCTGGAACCCGCTCTTCCGTGACGAGCGAACCTACGCCATTACGACGAACGTGACGAAGACCGCCGGGAACCACGAGCTGCGGTTCGGCTACTCCGGTAACTACTTGTACCTGGATCACTGGCAGCCGGAGATTGCCAATCCGCGCGGCAACTTCGACTTCGCCGGCAATGCCACCGCGCTCAACGGCGGCCAGACGCCTAACCTCTACAACACGTACGCCGCATTCCTGCTCGGTCTCGTGGGCACCGCGAGCAAGAGCGCGCAGTACGAGCTGATGACCGCGCGCGAATGGCAGCATGCCCTCTACATCAACGATCGCTGGCAGCTCAGCGACCGGATGACGCTGAACCTCGGTGTCCGCTACGAGTACTACCCGCTCATGACTCGTGCGGACCGTGGTATCGAGCGGCTGGATCTCGACACCATGGAGGTGTTGCTCGGCGGTGTCGGCGGGAACCCGGAAAATCTCGGCCTCGACGCGGGCAACGGCCTCTTTGCGCCTCGCCTTGGGCTCACCTACCGGTTGGGCGACGACACGGTCTTTCGGATCGGCTATGGCATCACGTACAACCCCCTCCCGTTTGCGCGCCCGCTGCGTGGCTTCTATCCGCTGACGATTGCAGGCACGTTCACGCAGGACAATGAATGGGGGTGGGTCAGCAGGCTGGACGAGGGCATCCCGGAGGTCGTCGGACCGGATCTGAGCACCGGCCGCATCGCGCTTCCGTCGAGCGTCAGTATGCGGACGCCCGAAACCGACCTCACGCGCGGCTCCATTCAGTCGTGGAA
>JBOGIN010000992.1:0-3845 GCA_050742275.1 Vicinamibacteraceae bacterium | reverse complement strand
CCGTGGGATGTACCGAACCGGCCTGTTACCCGCCTACCGTTCTGTCAGTGGTATGAGCGTGAACCCCTTTCGTGACGTCCCACGCGAAACGACCGTCGAGCGTACCGTCACGATCGAAGTTGACGATCTCAGAAAATGGCTTCAGCATGCGAGCTACCACATCCGCTTGGCCGTCGCAATTGCGGCCCTCGCACCAAAGCTACGTCTAGCCAGCATCCTATCGCTCACGTGGAAGGAGAATATCGACTCCGACTTGCGGTTCATCACGGTCTACAAGCACAAGACCGCAAGGACGCTGAAGCGAGCGCAGGTGGTGCCCATCAGCGGGCAACTCCGGCTCATCTTGCGCGATGCCCGTCAGCGGACCCATACGCACGTGGTGGAATACCGGCAACGCCCGATCAAAGCACTGCGGGATGGGCTGCGTGGAGCGGCGACCCGGGCGGGGTTACCTTATGGCAGGACTGCCAACGCGCCAACTTTCCACACCCTCCGACACACCGCCGGCACACTGTTGGCAGAACTCGGCGAGCCAGAAGCCATCCGCAAGGAGGTCATGGGTCACCGAAATATCACGACCACGCAGCGATACACCCACCTGCGACCCCTGCACGAGTTGCCGGCTCACGAACGCCTCGCGGGCGCGGTACCGATCGCCGATTTGGTCACGGCTTCGCGGAAGCGCGCTGCCAAATAATGGTGTCGGGAAAAATGTCGGGACTCGTTCAGACACGCTCGAAGAAACTCCAACAAAAATGGGCCTGAATGATCACAGTCCAATGGCGCCCTCGTCGACTGTAACTGACTGAATATACAGGTCTTACTATCTGCGACCGACCAGCTTGAGGGGCTGGCGGTGGCAACATCGTGGGGGTTCGAGTCCCCCCTTCCGCACCAAACTCCATTTCATTTCGTTTGGCGCTCACGGTCGTTCTCAGCCATCGACCTTCGGCGCGACGCGCCTCGGTCTTCACGGTCGAGTCCCCCCTTCCGCACCAGGATCAGCGCTCGAGCGCGAAGGAAGCACTCGACCTCGACGGGGTGGTCCGAGTCCCAGCAAATCATGAGCGACTGACCAGGCCGGAATGTCGCAAGTTGTCTCACGAAGCATGTCCCAACCTTCGATCGGGGCGGATTCGACAGCTCGCCTGCGGCGCCGCGTGATAGCATTCCTGGCAAATCCCTGCTCGGCAAGCGGTCGGCATCCTCGGGGAGTGGTGTGTCCTGGCTGGTCGCATGAGATCCGTGGCGCGTGTTCCGCGCATGGCCCGCCTCACGGCAACGCTGCTCGTGCTGCTCGCCGTGACGGCAGCCGCCTGCCGCGGCGCGGCCCAGAAGGGGCTGGAGCAGCGGACGATCCGGCTGACCACGGGCTGGCCTGGCGGGTTCTTCAATCCGCTGGGCAGGGCACTCGTGAGCATCTACTCGAAGGCCATGCCGGATCTCGCCTTCCAGGTCGTGCCGAGCGGCGGCGCGATCAACAACCTCGAGCTGCTGCAGCGGGGTGAAGCGGATCTCGGCGTCGCCTTTGCGGACGTCGCCTACCTGGCGTTCGTCGGCCGCCTAGACAAGAGGTCGATCCCGTTCGACCACCTCCGCGCCGTGGCGGTGCTCCAACCCACGGCGGTGCACGTCCTAGTGCGTCCCAGCCTGCACATTACGTCGATTCACCACCTGCGCGGGCGCCGCGTCGCGCTCGGGCCGAGCGGTAGCGGCACCGCGGCGACGGCGGTCGTGTTGCTGGAGGCGTTCCGGTTATCGCCGGCCGACGTGCACGGCCAGCATCTACCGTTCATGGATGCTGCCAACCAGGTCAGCGCCGGCCAACTGGATGCGGCCTTCGTCAGTGCCGGATATCCCGTCGAGTCCGTTCAGCGTGCAACGCGCGCGGGCGCCGATCTCCTGGAGGTGAGCGGGCCCGTGGTCGAGCGCCTGCGGGCGAACTATCCGTTCCTCAGAGCCGTCCTGATTCCTTCGGGGACCTATCCCAGCCTCCGGCGGGCGGTCCACACGGTTGGCATCCATACGGTGCTCGCCTGCAGCGCAGACCTCGACGAGATGGTTGTCTATCGACTCACCAAGACCTTCTTCGCCGCGCTGCCGGAGCTCGCGGTGCGCGTCGGGGCGCTGCGGCGCGTGGATCTCGCACGCGCACCGGCCACACCCATCCCGCTCCACTCCGGTGCCGCACGCTACTACCGAGAGCGTGAGCTGTTCCGATGAAACGCGGCCGGCTGACTGCATGGAGACCACGGCACATGATCGGCATCGCAGTCGCCATGGCGATCGCGCTCGTGACGCTGGCGGTGGTCGGGTATCGTGCCACGCGCGAGTGGCAGCGCAGCTCCGCCCGGCTGGTCGAGCGGCGTGCCGAGGAGAGCGCCGAGCTCCTCGCCAAGGCGCTGACCCGCGATATGCGTGCGGCGCAAGCGCTCGTGCTCGCGAGCCGCGACTGGAACCCGCTGTCGGCGACGTCGCTCACCGATATGAGCGATCTCGTCGCGGCGGCGTTTGCGCGCTACCCGTACCCGGAGTCGTTCTTCGAATGGCACCAGGCCTCCGATCGCCCCATGGTGTTCTTCAATCGGGCGGATCGGCCGCCGCCGTGGATGCCCAAGGAGCGGCGTTCTGACAGATACCCCGTCGTTCTCATAACCGATCCGGCCCTGGCGG
The DNA here is from genome assembly GCA_050742275.1 of Vicinamibacteraceae bacterium. Classification (GTDB taxonomy): domain Bacteria; phylum Acidobacteriota; class Vicinamibacteria; order Vicinamibacterales; family Vicinamibacteraceae; genus WHTT01. The sequence goes on along the minus strand of JBOGIN010000992.1, from coordinate 1,172 downwards.
CCACGCTCGTCAATCGCATCGGCCAGGATGCGGCAACCGGCCGGCGCTATTCCGTCTTCGACGCGACGCTCGCCGGGGAGCCGTATCAGATTGTCGCCCGGCTCCAGTACGACGAGCCCTTCCGGGAACGGCCGGAGAGCATCTCTGGCTATACCGTGAACCTGCGCTGGGCACGGCAGTCGTACTTTTCGGAGATCACGGCGGAGGTGGCTCGCATCGGCAATGGCGGCTTGGACCTCGACCTCGCGGTGTTCGACGAGCATGGACGCCTGGTTGCGGGCTCCGCGGGCGCTGTGTCGGGCACGCCGCAGCCCTTTCCGCTGTTGTTCTTCGATCTCGCCTCGTCTATCGTCGTGCCGCCAGCCGACCTGGCCGTTCGCACCTGGCAGGTGCGCGTGAGCGCCGCGAACGATCCGACGCTGCTCTGGGCCACGCGCAGCGCCACGTGGACGCTGGTGGTCATGATGGCCGCGGTGACGGGTTTGGGCGTCAGCTTGATCTTCGGCTTCCGCGCAGCCCGCGCGAGCGTGACGCTGGCCGAGGTCCGCTCCGACTTCGTCTCCAGCGTCACGCACGAGCTCAAGACGCCGTTGGCCACGATTCGCGCCGTGGGTCACACGCTGATCCGCGGCCGTGTCACCGGACCGGATGCGCTGCGCGAGTACGCGCACCTGGTCGTCCAGGAAGCGAAGCGGCTGACACGGCTCGTCGATAACATCCTCACCTACGCGAGGGTCACCGACGTCGCGGACGTGTACTCGTTCGAGCGCCAGGCGCCGGCCGAGCTCATCGACGACGTGCTGCAGGAGTTTCGGCAGCAGCTGGTCGACGGCGACTTCGAGCTCGATGTCGAGGTGCCCACGGATCTACCGCTGGTGCGTGCGGATCGCACCGCCATGCGACTGGTGCTCGACAATCTGGTCGACAACGCGATTCGCTACTCGAGCCAGCAGCGCTGGATTCGTGTGGCCGCCTGGCGTAACGGGTCGCGCGTGTACATCGAGGTCCGCGATCGCGGCATCGGGATCCCTCGAGACGAGCTCCCGCACGTCCATCGCAAGTTCGTGAGAGGGCAGTTGTCGCGCTCCGGCGGAAGCGGGCTCGGCCTCGCCATCGTCAATCGCGTGGTGACCGACCACGGCGGGCGCTTCGTGCTCGAGAGCGAGCCGGGC